>JANYHY010000212.1 GCA_025362165.1 Myxococcales bacterium
GTCGCGCATCATGCGGCGGATGAGCGCGGGCAAATCTTCGAGGCGGTTGCGAAGGGCCGGGAGCTCGACCTTGAGCTGCGCGACGCGGAAATAAAGGTCGCTTCGGAAGTTGCCGGCGTTCACTTCTCGGACGAGGTCGCGACGCGTCGCGGCGAGCCCTCGCACGTTGACGGGGCGGTAGGTGTTGGAGCCAACGCTCTTGATGCGCTGCTCTGCCAACGCGCGCAGGAGCTTGGGCTGCACGTCGACCGGGAGCTCACCGAGCTCGTCCAAGAAGATGGTGCCGCCATCAGCCTCTGCGAAGGGCGAGATGCGTTTGTCGACGGCGCCGGTGAAGCTGCCGCGCTCGTGACCGAAGAGCGCGCTCTCTGCGAGCGACGGCGGGATCGAGCCGCAATCGACGACGACGAACGGCTTGTGCGCGCGCGAGCTCGCTTGGTGGATGGCTTGTGCGACGAGCTCCTTGCCCGTGCCGGTCTCGCCGCCGATGAGCACCGTGAGCTCCGTTGGCGCGGCCTTGCGGAGACGCTCGAACACCGCGCGCATTCCGGCGGACGAGCCGACGAGCGGACCGAACTCGGCGACCTCCGAGACGCTGACTTGCTCGGGCGTCGTCGGGTTGAACTCGAGGACGCTGTCACCGCAAGTGATCGTGGTCTTCTTGGTGAGGTAGACCTCGCCGATGCGCGTGTCGCCGACGCTGGTGCCGTTGCGCGAGCCTAGATCGCGGACACGAACGCCGCGCTCCGTGGCGACGAGCTCCATGTGCACCGCGCTGACCTTGCGATCGTCGAGGACGAGATCGCACGCCTCGTTGCGTCCAACGACTTGCGTCTCCGGCCCGATTTCGAGCTGGTCGCGGTTGGCTTTGCCACGAGATACCGTCAGCGTGCCGCCGCGTACCTCGAATCGCCCTTTCGCGACGATGGTGGCGTCCACGGCTCAAGGTCTTACCACAACGAACACGCAAGCTACCCGCTAAAGCACCAAACTTCGGCATGAGCGGGAAAGGCCCTCACTAGGACCTTGCGCAGAAAGCTCGCGAAACGCCCCAGGACCGCGTATAACGCCGGGTTTGTCGCGGGTGGCGTTTGCTCCGCTTGCTTGTTTTTGTTTTGGAGGTTTCATGAAGCTCGTACGAACCGTTGGATTGCTTTCGACCGCTGGCCTGCTTTTGGGCGCCGGACTCTGGATGGGATGTGGCGGAGATGACACCGCGTACCAGCCAGGCGTGGACGGTGGAGGCGGCAAGGACACCAGCCTCACTGACACTGGCAACGCGGACACCTCTCCTCCTGGGGACTCTGGCGGTCAGCCTGACTCGTCTGGTCAAGACGCCGCCATCGGCTACGACTGCAACAGCTACTGCACAGCCATCGGCAAGATCTGCACGGGCGCGAACCAGCAGTACTTGGACAACGGCACGTGCCTCAAGATGTGCGCCGGGATTCCGGGCGGCGACGCAGGTGCGACGATGGGCGACACGCTCGCTTGCCGCGTCTATCACGCAACCGTCGCCTCGCAGAGCGCGATGAATGCCACGACTCACTGCCCGCATGCAGGACCCTACGGCCTCGGCCAGTGCGGCAACGAGTGTGAGGACTTCTGCGCCCGCTACGCGACCGGCTGCCCTGGCAACATGAGCTACGGCAACACCTGCGTCACGACCTGCAACAGCTTCGCGCACTCGGACGGCGGCGTGCTCGACACCACGGGCGCACCGACCATCAACTGCCGCGAGTATCACCTCGAGAACGCGTACGCGAACGACGGCGGCGGCGGTCACTGTGACCACTCCGGCAAGACCGGCGGCAACGTCTGCAAGTAACTCCTAACTGTTTGGCTTCGTCAGCCGCAGTTAGTTGACCAGTCAAGCATCGCGGGTCGCGCCTCTAGCAGGTGCGACCCGCGTCGTTTTTTTTGGGACCCGCTGCGCGCGGGGCGTGGGGCCGTCCCGCCTTTCGCTTCCCAGGTAGGTTGGTTCGACAATCGGCTATCGAAGCCTCGGCGGGCCATCCCGAGAAAAGCGCCGCACGCTCGCCGGCTATCTCGCCCGCAGACGGCAGGAAAAAAGAAGAGAACGACTCGAAGCCTTGAGACGACAACTCCCCATTTCCCTTTTTCGCCACCTGCGGCCGCAACGACCAGCGAGCGCGCGGTGCTTTTTCTGGCGACCGCCGACCATGTCCCCCGTGCCATCCGGCCACCAGACTCACCAAGACCCAAGGCCTTTAGTGTCGGCGGGCACCAGGAAAAGTACTGCGCGTCGCCGAGCCACAACCTCCCAACCTCCCAACCCGCAGGTGCCCCTCGCCCCCGCGCGCAGCGGGTTCCAAGCTAAAACCTGCCGGTTCCGTCGGCGCCGCCAGGGAAGGTGCCTGCGGTGACGTCGGTGTGATCGTCCGAAGGCCACTCTTCGCGTAGCCTGATCGAGCGCGGGGGTGGTGGTGCGACGGCTTCTCCCATGATGCGGCGCACGTTGCGCCAGCGCTCGAGCGCCTCCGCTCCGCTCTTGAACCTCACCTCGCGATCGCGCGCCATCATCTTCTCGAGGAAGCGCTCGATGCCACCAGGCCACTCGTCGCCGGTGGTCGCTGTGAGCGAAGGTGCTTCGCGATCGAGCTTGAGCGCGATGAGGGTGAGCGCGTTGTTGCCTTCGAAGGGCAGGCGCCCGGTGAGCGCGCGAAACGCGACAGCGCCGAGCGCGTAGAGATCGGCGCGCTCGTCCACGCGCGCGCTGCCACGCACTTGCTCCGGCGCCATGTACGCGAAGCTGCCGAGCGTCGCGTCGAAAGCCGTGAGCGAAGGTTCGCTCTTCACACGGCCACCCGCGCGCCTGATCTTGGAGATGCCGAAATCCAAAATGCGCGTGCGCTCCTCGGCCTCGGCAGAGCGGCCTTTGCTCGAGGCTTTGTGCGTCTCGCGCTTCTCGATGAAGAGGTTCGCTGGCTTGATGTCGCGGTGGACGATGCCTGCCTCGTGCGCAGCAATGAGCCCTTGGAGCGCGTCGTCCACGATGGGTGCGACGTCCGCGAACGACAGGTACTGCTCGCGTCTGAGGCGCTCGTCCAATCCTTCGCCCGTGAGGTGCTCGAACGCGATCCAGAGGCGCCCCGTGCGATCTTTGCCTGCGCCCACGACATTGGCGACGAACGGCGATTTGATCTGCGCGGCGATCGCGCTCTCTCTTTGGAAGCGCGCGACGATGTCCTGGTCCTGGGCTGCGCGTTCGTGCAGCACCTTGAGCGCGACCTTGGAGCCGTCTTTCGCGTCGGCGGCGTAGACCTCGCCCATCCCTCCAGCCCCGATCAAGCGCCGGACTTTATAGAGCCCTCCGACGGTTGCTCCGATCAGAGAGTCCGCGTCCGCCATGATTGCCGGGAGTTTAGCACGCAGGAGAAAAGACTCGGCGAAAAGGCGCGGCGACGCTGGTAGCGTCTCGTTGCGGTTCGTGCTCTCTCTTCGGCAGTGGTTAGTTTCACTGGTTACTTTGGCAGCACGATGCTTGTTTGCGGAGGGTCCTGATGCGCACGGTCAAAGACGTTGAGGCATACCTCGGTCGATTGAATCGAGAGTTCCACGAGGCGGAGGGGCAACCGGGGACCTTCCTCGTTCACACGAGCGGGCAGACGCACATCGCGCTGCGCGTCGATCCGCCGCTCGTGATCGTGCGCGTGCACATCGCGGACGTCGGCAAGGCCGAGAACGCCCAGCTCTTCCGGCGACTGCTGCAGCTGAACGCGCAGGGGTTGATCCACGCCAGCTACGGGTTGGACGGAGACCGCGTCGTGCTCTCCTCCGCGCTTGAGCTCGAGAACCTCGACTTCAACGAGATCGAGGCGACGCTGGACGAGATCGACATCGCGCTCGCGCAGCAAGTCCCTGAGCTCGTGAAGCTCCTCCAATAAGCCTGAATCTCTCTCTTTCGCCAAGGACCACTACTCGATGGGACTCTTTAGCCGCCTCGCACAGCTCATCAAATCGAACATCAACGACCTGATCAGCAAATCCGAAGACCCGGAGAAGATGCTGAACCAGGTCGTTCTCGACATGAACAACCAGCTGGTGGAGGCGAAGAAGCAGGTCGCGGCGTCGATCGCCGACGAGAAGAGGCTCGCCAAGCAGCAGGAACAAGAGGCGGCGAACTCCGCCGAGTGGGAGCGGCGCGCGATGATGGCCCTCCGTGCCGGCAACGAGGAGCTCGCGCGCGAGGCGCTCAATCGCAAGAAAGAGCACGACGCGCTCGTCGCTACGTTCAAAGAGCAGTGGCAAAAGCAGAAGGACGCCGTCGAGAAGCTGAAGAGCGCGTTGCGCATGCTCAACGACAAGATCGAAGAGGCCAAGCGCAAGAAGAACGTGCTCATCGCGCGGAAGAAGCGCGCGGAAGCCCAGCAGGCGATCCAAGCGACGATGAGCGGGCTCAAGGATCAGAGCGCGTTCGAGACGTTCGATCGCATGACGCAGAAGATCGATCAGATGGAAGCCGAAGCCGAGGCCGGCGAGGAGCTCCAAGAGGAGTACTCCGGCGACACGCTCGCCGCGCAGTTCAGCAAGCTCGAGAAGAAGTCCGGCGCGGACGACGAGCTGGAGGCTCTCAAGCGCAAGATGGGCCTCGGAGGTCCAGACGCGCCGAAGCCCGCGGCCAAAGAAGAGGTCGCCGCGCGCGTCGAGTCCATGCCTGCGGAGAAGGTGGAGAAGCGCGTCCCGGCGACGACGAGCGAGCAAGACGAGCTCGCCGCCGCGCTCGAGGAGATGGAAGCAGAGGCCGAACGCGACAAGAAGAAGATGGGCCGTTGAGGGACCACATTGTCGAGCTCTCGTGATAATTCTGACGCGTGAGTAAGGTCGAGGGGCGCCCCGCAAAGAGTGCTCGTGGGGCGGTGAGCAACGTGCATTCGGAGCCGGTCGAGCAGGTCGTCGCGCGTTTGGGCGTTGATCTGGCGCGCGGGCTGTCCGAGGCGGAGGTCACGCAACGCCACAAGAAGTATGGCTTCAACGAGCTGCCCGAGCCGCCGAGGCCGAGCGCGCTTCGGAAGCTCCTCGAGCAGTTCGCAAACCCGATCGTGCTCACGTTGGTCACAGCCGCCATAATCGCCATCGTCGACGGCATCCGCAACACCGAAGAGACGCTGCTAGTTCGCTTCGGCGATGCCACAGCAATCATGCTCATCGTCGTGATCAATGCCGCGCTCGGCTACTACCAGGAGCGCAGAGCAGAGGCCGCGCTCGACGCGCTCCAGAAGATGCAGACGCCCAACGCGCGCGTCCGGCGCGACGACAAAGTCGTCATCATCCCGGCGCGGGAGGTCGTGCCTGGTGACGTGCTCGAGGTGGAGGCTGGCGACGCGATCTCTGCGGACGCGCGCCTCGTGCAGACCGCGAACGTCGCCGCCGAAGAGAGCTCGCTGACGGGCGAGAGCGCGCCAGTCGGTAAAGACAGCAAGGCCGTCGTCGCGGACGACGCAACGCTCGGCGATCGCGCGACGATGCTTTACCTCGGCACGAGCTTGGTCCGCGGGCGCGCGCGAGCGGTGGTCATCGCGACGGGCGAGCAGACGGAGATCGGCAAGCTCTCGACGCTCATCCAGTCTGCGGGCAAAGACCAGAAGACACCGCTCGAGGAGAAGCTCGACGCGTTCGGCAAGAAGATCCTCTGGACGTGCCTCGCGCTCAGCGTGCTGCTCTTCGTGCGCGGCATGATGAAGGGTGACCGCACG
>JANYHY010000215.1 GCA_025362165.1 Myxococcales bacterium
AGCTTGAGCGGGACGATCGACCCGTCGATCCGCAGCAACGGAGGCGAGCCCGTCGTGATGTGCATGTCGCTCGCGCCCTTCTCGATCATGGCCTTGAGCAACTGGTGGAGGTTGACCTTCACATCCGAGGGCTGCGTCATGAACGAGATTGTAGCGCGCAAGCGCCTTCTTTTACGAGGGCTTCAGCTCCCGGGGAGCGGGAGAGCACGAGCGCCATCACGCCTGCGACGATCGCCGCGTCTGCGACGTTGAACACGGGCCAGTGTGCGACGTGGATGAAGTCGACGACGTAGCCGCGAACGAGTCGGTCGGTCAGGTTTCCCAAGGCGCCTGCGACGATGAGGGCGAAGCCTGCTTGTTGGAGCGCCGGGCCAGAGCGCCTTCGCCACCACGCGAACGCGATCGCCACGAGCGCGCCTGCGCCGAGGACCGTGATGACAGCGTCCTTCCCTGGGAAGTGGAGTCGATCGAGCGCGCTGAACGCCGTGTCGTGATTCTCGGTGTATCGAAGATCCAAGACTCCGCTGAGCAGATCGAGGGGACCGCGTCCTTCGAGCGCCGACTTCGCGCCAACCTTGGTCGCGTGATCGCAGCCGACCATGGCGACAGTGAACAGCAGCAACAAGAGCTGACTCGCGCGACGCGCCATGCTGCGAGCAACCTCGGTTCGGCGGCTTCTATTCCAAGGCGCGCGCGATCCGATCCGCGCCGTGGATGATGTCCTCGTCGTCGTGGTAGAGGCCGAAGCCAAAGCGCAGCCGGTCGCCGCGAACGTCCGTGACGACGTTGTGCGCGAGCAATCGCGCATGCAGATCGTGCGCGTTCGAGAGCGCATACGTGAGGAAGTGGCCGCGATTGCGCTCGGAGATTGGCACGAGCAGCGCGCTCTCGACGAGCGGCGTGTCGTGCTTGGCGATTTCGCGAATGAAGCTCTCCTGCAGTTGGTGCACGTGTCGATGAACCGACTCGGTGCCCAGCTGCTCGGCGACCAGCAGGTCCATGGCTGCGTTGAATCGATAGAGCCCCACCGGATCGAAGGTCGCGCCCATGAGCCGCGCGCCGCCCGGAGCGTACGGGACGGCCCCCACCTGTTGCGTCTCGAGCGCGCCGAACGCGGCGAACCAACCCGTCATGCGCGGGCGTTCGATCCAACCGGTCGGGACGTGCGCGAAGCACGCGCCCTCACCGCTCATCGCGTACTTGTATCCGCCCGCCAGGTAGAGAGCGCGATCGGCGATCAACGAGAGGTCCGTCGGCAAAGCGCAGAACCCATGATAGCCATCGATGACGATTACGGTCTGTTCTTGCGGGATCGCCGTCACGAGCGGCAGAAGTTCGTTCGCGAAGCCCGAGTCGAAGAAGACGTGGCTCACGTAAGCCAGATCGAACTCCATCGTGAGCGCCGCGGCGGCCCATCGAGCAGCGAACGTCTCGAACGGCCGACAAGAGACGCGAGTCACGAGCGCGAGACCGTCCTCTTCGAGCCGCGCGATCTGCCTCGTGAACGAGTGGAACTCGCCGTCGCTCGTGAGTACGCGGTGCGGTCGTCCCAACGGTAACGACGAGAGGATGCGTACGAGCAGCTCGTGAGTGTTGGGCGCAAACGCGATCGTCGACGGATCGGGCAAGCGCAGCACGCGAGCGACGTGAGCTTGCGCGCGGGGTATGACCTCCCCGAAGATCTTCTCCCACTTTCGATCCGCGAGCGCGGCCGCGTCGAGCCATGCGGACTGTTGCGCGTCGAAGGTGACGTCCGGCCAATAGTGATGACTGTGCGCCGCGAAGTGAACGCGGCCTGCCGACGCTGACAAAAAGCGTGTGAACAGTCGCTTGTAGCTCATCGCGATCTCGGACCCTATCACCGCGGATTGTCCCAATCGTCAGGCACGTCCAATCGCGCGTTGCCGATCCCGACGCGCTGCGTGGGCCGAGGATCGCCTTCGCGGTGGAACACGATCTTCTCCGCGAGCGCCTCCTGGAGCTCAGCGGGCGAGATGCGTCCGTTCTTTTGGGCGGTCTGCATCAACGCCAGGATCTTCTTCATCCACCCGTCCGGAACGTCGCCCTTCTCGTAGAGCTTCTTGTGTAGCTCGATCGGGTTGGGCAACAGAGTGGCTAGAAATAGGCTCTCTGCGAGGTTCAGCTCCATCGGCGCGCGACCAAAGTAGTGCTCAGCGGCCTGCACCACGCCATAGACGTCGGGGCCGAACTCGATGAGGTTGAGGTACAGCTCCATCAGCTCTTGTTTGGTGAACGCGTCTTCGAGGTACGTCGCCAGCAGCACCTCCTCGAATTTTCGTGAGAGCGTTTTGTCGCGACTCAAGAAGAGGTTCTTGGCGAGCTGCATGG
>JANYHY010000255.1 GCA_025362165.1 Myxococcales bacterium
CTTGGCGTCGAGCGTCAATTGCATCTCTTGATCGAGGGCGGCGCGTTCGGTCTCTGCTTGTTGCACGAAGCCGTGCGCGTCGGTGCGCCGGGGCAATGCCATCTCTCGTAG
This sequence comes from Myxococcales bacterium, assembly GCA_025362165.1. Classification (GTDB taxonomy): domain Bacteria; phylum Myxococcota_A; class Polyangia; order Polyangiales; family Polyangiaceae; genus JANYHY01. The sequence continues at coordinate 112 of JANYHY010000255.1, forward strand.
GGTCGCGATGAGTGCCTTGTTCGAGGCGACGTCGTCGTGCTCTCTACATGCAGCATTGACCAGCCCGTGCAGCACCATGAGCGCCGTGTCATCGAGCAGTGAAGCCATCGCGGCGTCGTTGGTGAGCTTGTCTTGAGAGTCACGCGCGAGCTGAGACGCGGCTTTGATCCCGTCGAGCGTCGCTGGCTGCTTGGCCATCGAGTCGAGCGCATTGGACACTATCGGGTTGTTCGCGATCTTCACGCGGTTCGCTCCGTCCGTGATCCGGGACGCAGTGTAGACCTTGCTATGACCTGCCACGATCACCCACGGCGCCGGTCCCAGCACCACGGGGAGAGCCGGGTTATCCACGACGACGGATGCCGCGGGAGACGCGTCTAGGACAGAGGTCTCGGGCGATTTGCAGGCGAACAACGCGAGCGCGAACAGGACTGAGGGTCGCATACGGCGGCGAGCATACGCTGGCGCGGCGGGCGCGATGAGGCTAAAGCACGCACCCTGCAATGAGCCGGATTGATCCGAAAGAGCTGCGTCGATGTATTGAGCTGCTCGAGGCCATGGTCGAGGACCGCACGGTGCTCGCGGATGCGTCGCGGCAAGAGCGCATCGCGTTGATGCAGGCGGCGGGGCGACTGTCTCGTCCGGTGCGGCACGAGGTCGTCCGCTTCGCGAAGGCGTTTCGCCGCATCAAGCGCAAGAGCGATCAAGACAGCGATCGCGACGCGCGCGCCTCGACCGAGATCCGCGCTGCGCGACGCGCTTCTGTGTTCTCGGCTCCGCTGCAGCTCCCGCCCAGCGCGGTGCCCGCCGAAGTGGAGGCGCCTGAGCTGAAGAAGCCTCGCAACTGCTACGTGTGCAAGGTCGAGTTCAAGCGACTGCATTTTTTTTATGACTCGATGTGCGCGACGTGCGCAGAGCTCAACTATCAAAAGCGGTTTCAGACTGCGCCGCTCGATGGACGCGTCGCGCTCATCACCGGCGCGCGCGTGAAGATCGGCTTTCAAGCCGCGCTGATGATGCTGCACGCAGGCGCGAAGGTGATCGTGACGACGCGCTTCCCGCACGACGCCTCGCAGCGCTTCGCCCGCGAGGCTGATTTCGACAAGTGGAGCGACAGACTGCAGGTGCACGGCCTCGATCTGCGGCACTGTCCGAGCGTGGAGCTGTTCGCGCGTTTTCTGACCCAAACCGAGCAGCGGCTCGACTTCTTGATCAACAACGCCGCCCAGACCGTGCGCAGACCGCCAGGCTTCTACGCGCACATGCTGGAGGTGGAGGCGAAGGCGATCCACGACATGCCGCGAGAGCTACGCTCCGTGTTGGCCGGCCATGAGGCTTGCAAACAGGCGCTCGCGATCGGCGAAAACGCGCCCTTCTCCACTGAGGGCGAGCCCGACACGATGGGGCTATTGCAGACTAGAGATGGACTGCCCGGAATAGGCATTAGAGACGCGGCGCGACTGTCTCAAATTCCAAGTCAATATGACGAACAATCAAAGAGCACCTTTGAATTGTTTCCCATTGGCAAATCCGACGCTGACATGCAGCAGATCGATTTACGCACGATGAACAGCTGGAGAATGGCGCTTGCGGACGTGCCCACTCCAGAGATGCTCGAAGTTCAATTGGTCAATGCAGTCGCCCCGTTCATCCTTTGCAGCAAGCTGAAGCCGCTCATGATGCGACACCCCACGGGCGACAAACACATCGTCAATGTGTCGGCGATGGAGGGTCAGTTCGCTCGCCACACCAAGACGGACAAGCACCCGCACACCAACATGGCGAAGGCCGCGCTCAACATGATGACGCTCACGAGCGCGCCAGATTACGCCAAAGACGGCATCTTCATGAACGCCGTGGACACCGGCTGGGTCACGGACGAGGACCCCATCGCGCTCTCCGCGCGAAAGCAGGAGATGCATGATTTCCAGCCTCCGCTCGACATCGTCGACGGCGCGGCGCGCGTGTGCGATCCGTTCTTCTCTGGCTTGCTGACTGGCATGCACGTCTCTGGCAAGTTCTTGAAGGACTACGCGCCGACGGCTTGGTGATGCTCCGAGAAGTGATCGAGGGAGAGGCGCTCGCTTGGATGGCGACGCACTCGCCTCCGCCGAACGCTGCAATAGTCACCTCTCTCCCCGATGTGATCGAGGTCCCATTGGCGTTGGATGATTGGCGTGATTGGTTCATTGCTGCCGTGCGAACTGTCATTGAATGGTTACCCAAAGAGTCAGTCGCCATTTTTTATCAAAGTGACATTCGTCACGAGGGGCATTGGGTGGACAAGGGCTACCTCGTCATGCGCGGGGCGGAGGCTTGCGGCGCTCATGTGCTCTGGCACACGATCGTATGTCGCAAACCGGCTGGCACCCTCTCGCAGGGGCGCGCGACTTACTCGCACATGATCGCGGTCTCGCGATCGCCGCGCGCGCCACGCAAGCCGCGAGCAGACGTGCTGCCCGACGCTGGCGCGATGACATGGACGCGCGCGATGGGCGTGAATGCTGCTCGCGCGGCGTGTGCCTACTTGAAGGAAGAGACAGACACGAAGGTCGTGATTGATCCATTCTGCGGACACGGCACCGTGCTCGCGGCGGCGAACGAGCTCGAATTGAGCGCCATTGGGGTCGATCTGTCGAAGAGTCGCTGCGAGAGAGCTCGTAAGCTCACGCTGTAGTCATTGCCTCATTTGGCGACAATGCGCTTCTCATGGTCGGCTTCGCGAGGCATTCTCACGGGCCCATGTCATTTAGAGATAGCTACGTCCCTTACACCGAGCTCACTGAGACGATGCGCGTTTGGGAGAGGGCGCACCCTGGGCTCTGCAAGCTCGAGTCGATCGGCAAGACCGACGAAGGGCGCGATCTTTGGGTGCTCGTCATTGGTCGTGATCGTGATCGGACCAGGCCGAGCGTGTGGGTGGACGGCAACATGCACGCCACCGAGCTGTGCGGATCTTCTGTGGCGCTCGGCATCGCCGAAGATGTGCTGAAGCTGCACGAAACAGGCGCGATCCACGATCTGCCAGCGCACGTGTGCGAGCGTTTGAAGGACGTCATCTTCTACGTGATGCCGCGCATGTGCCCTGACGGCGCGGAGACTGTCGTGCAGAAGGGGCGCTACGTGCGCAGCAACGTGCGTGACAAGCGGCACCACGCGCCCACGCCGCGCTGGATGCTCTCGGACATCGACGGCGACGGACTCTCACTCGTGATGCGCAAGCAAGACGCGACCGGAGAGTTCATCGAGTCCAAGGAAGAGCCCGGCGTGATGGTCCACCGCGCGCTCGAGGACGCGGGGCCTTTCTACAAGCTCTACCCGGAGGGCACGATCGAGAACTTCGACGGAGCGATCCCCGATCCCTATTACCTCTCTGACAACGAAACAGACCTCAATCGCAATTTCCCCTATTCGTGGATGCCCGAGTACGAGCAGGCCGGTGCGGGGCGATACCCAACAAGCGAGCCAGAGTCGCGCGCAGTGGTGGACTTCACGAGCTCGCGCCCGCACATCTTCGCGTGGCTCAACTTGCACACGTTCGGCGGCGTCTACATCCGACCGCTCGGCGCTGCACCGGACACCAAGATGGCGCCGACCGACTTGGCGCTCTATCGACAGCTCGCAGAGTGGGGCGAGACGTATGGCGGTTATCCCACCGTGAGCGGCTATGAGGAGTTCACCTACGAGCCCGACAAACCGCTGCACGGCGACCTCACCGAGTACGCGTTTCATCAGCTCGGCACCGTCGCGCTCGTGTGCGAGCTCTGGGACATCTTCAAGGTGCTCGAGATCCCACGCCCGAAAAAGTTCGTCGACTTCTACACTCACATGACGCGCGAGCACTTGATGCGTTTCGCGAAATGGGACCGCGAGCACAATAAAACAAGGCTCTTTAAGCCTTGGAAGAAGGTCACGCACCCGCAGATCGGCGAGGTCGAGGTGGGCGGCTTCGACATGCGCGTGGGGTTGAGCAACCCGCCGCTCGAGGAGATCGACGCGGTGTGCACGCGACAGAGCAAGTTCTTCTTGAGGCTCGCCGCGCTGGCTCCGCGCTTGGGAGTTCATCACGTCGAGACCTCCGCGCTCTCTGCGACGGCTCATCGCGTGGTGATCGAGGTCGACAACACTGGGTACTTGCCGTCGTTCGTTCTTGCGAGCGCGAAGGCGCTTCAGACCGACGCGCGAGTGTTCGTGGAGGCGGCCGGCAAAGGACTGACGATCGCCGGAGACGCTCGCGTGTGCGTGGAGCACCTCGACGGGTGGGGTCGAGGCAAATTCGATCAATCGATCTTCATGCTGCGCAGTCGCGGGAGCGTCTCCACCAAGCGAGTCACTTTCGTCGTGGAGGGCAAGGGCGTCCTCACTGTGCGCTGCAAGGGCGTGCGCGTGGGTGAGGTCAGCGTGAACGTCGAGGTGCCGCACGCTCGAGCGGAGCGAGAGTCCGGACCTCTACGTGGAGCGGCTGGGTGAGCAAGAAGAGACTGCGCGTCGCGTTCGGGCGCGTGATGCAAGAGAGCAACGCGCTCTCTCCAGTCCCGACGACCCTCGAGGACTTCGAGCGCACGCACCTCGTAGAAGGCGCTGATTTGCTGAAGATCGTCGATCCGCGCGAGCAGGAGGTGAAGGGGTACATGAAGAACCTCGAGCTCTCGGGGTTCGCGAAGGCCGCTCGCGATTTCGAAGGCGCGGAGGTGGAGATCGTGCCGCTGCTCTCCGCGTGGGCGATCTCGGGAGGTCCGCTCTCGCGCGCTTGCTACGACACGCTCGAGTCGCGATTGCTCGAACGGCTGCGCGAGGCGGGCCCTGTCGACGGCGTGTTCCTCTCGCTCCATGGCGCGATGGGTGTGCAAGGGATGCTTGATCCGGAGACTCACCTCGCGCGCGCCATCAAGCGAGAGACCGGAGGCAAGCCGATCGCCGCGAGCTTCGATCTGCATGGCAACACGACACGCGCGCGCGTGGAGACCATCGACGTGTTGAGCGCGTATCACACGAACCCGCACCGCGATCACAAGAAGGCCGCCGC
>JANYHY010000270.1 GCA_025362165.1 Myxococcales bacterium
CGCGAGTGGTGGACAACATCGTCAGCAACGCACGCGCGCACGGCCACGCCCAAGCGCGCCCCGTGGAGCTCGACGCGTCCGCGACTGGGGATGTCGCGCGCGTGTGCGTTCGCGATCACGGCGTCGGCTTCCCAAGCGACACGCTCGCGCGAGCGTTCGAGCCCTTCGTTCGAGGCAACGCCGCGCGCAGCCCTGCCGACGGACACGGCGCGGGACTAGGCCTCGCGATCGTCAAGCGCATCATCGAGGCGCACGGCGGAGCGGTCGGCGCGATCAACCGCGACGGCGGCGGCGCAGATGTCTGGTTCGAGCTTCCTCTCGCGCGCGTGGTGTCGCTCGCGTAGAGTCGATGGCCTCGCTGAATGAAGGTCCTCACACGTATCTTGTTCTGGGTGCTGCTCGTGGGAGGCGGCTTGTGGGGCATCCTCTACCTGACGATCATGGAACCGTGGACCGTACCTTCGACGGACCCGCAGCTCGTCACCTCACTGCAGCCAAACATCTTCCCTGATGACTACTTGATCCTCTCTCGGCACAACGACGCTCAAGTCGGGTGGGTCGTCCGGTGCGCCGATCCCGACGCGCCCGGCCTCTTCGTGCTCGCGCGGGTCATCGCGCACAACGGTGAGACCGTGGACGTTCAAAAAGGCACTATCCGCGTGGACAACCGCACGCCTCTCTCGCCGACTCGCTGCGACCCGCCGAAGCTGGCAGTGCGCAGCCCCACCTCGCAAGAAGACATCGAGCTCGACTGCTCCAACGAGGAGCTCGGCGCGACCACTCACCAGGTCTTGCGCGGAGAGATCGCCGAGAAAGACACGCACGCGGTCGTGGACACCAACAAGGTCTTCCTGATCAGCGACAACCGTTCGATGCACCTGGATTCTCGCGATTTTGGGCAAGTCTCGGTGAACACGTGCCAGCACGTCTTGTTTCGACTGTGGAGCTCCCAGGAGAACCACAGATTTTCGCTCATCTGGTGATAGAGTCAGCTGCGAGAATGGACCTCGAGGTCGGCATCGTTTGTGGGCGCTGCGACACGTTCAGCCCCATGCGCGCTGGGCAGCCGTTGGATGCAGCTTGCGTCGCGTGTGGGCACGATCTCTCGATCACTCTCGAGCCTGCGACGGTGGTGCGCGCGCCCACGTCACCGCCACACCCAGGACCGGCCATCTTCGATCAGAAGCTACAGCCGCGGCGCATGACCCCTGGCACGGGGATGCAGACGCAGGGCAAGCCGTTGGTCGCAGAAAGTGCGCAATCTCCCGCCGCTAATGTATCGTCGGGCCCACCCGAAGCGCTCACTCTGGAGGAGCTGATGGATCAAGCGAAGAACTACGTATGCCGCTCGTGCTCGACCGCCGTGCCCATGGGACACAAGTTCTGCGGTCGCTGCGGAGCCGCGGTGCCTCCCGAAATTTTGAACGCGCGCACCCAGTTCTTCGGGCAGCTGCAGGTGCCGGGCAAGGCAAAGTTGATCCTCATCCGCGGTGAAGGCATCGAGGGGCTCAGCTATCAGCTCAACGCCGAGCAGCACATCGTCGGTCGTAACGGGCAGCTCGTCTTCCCCGACGATCCGTTCGTCTCACCGAAACACGCGAACCTCTTCTATCGAAACGGCAAGCTCGTCGTCCGCGATGAGGGCTCGCTGAACGGCGTGTTCTTGCGGGTTCGCGGGACCATCGAGATCGATCCAGGCGAGGCGTTCCTCGCGGGAGAGCAGCTGTTCCGCGTAGAGCTCGCGCCGAAGATCAACGACGCCCCCGCGCCGGACGGCACGTACTTCTACTCCTCACCCAAGCACCACTCGACGTTCCGAATCATCCAGCTGTTGCAAGGTGGCGCGGAGGGGATGATCGTCGTCGCGCGCAGCACCGGTCTGCAGATCGGTCGCGAGGGCGGAGATCTCAACTTCCCGAGTGACCTCTACATGAGCGCGTCGCACTGCAAGATCGAGGAGAGCGGCGGCAAGCTGATGCTCACCGATCTCGGCAGCCGCAACGGCTCGTACGTCCGCCTCAAGAACGAGCGCGAGCTCGCGCACGGCGATTACATCTTCATTGGCCGCAAGCTGCTCCGCGTCGAGATCACCGCAGCCTAGGACTAGTGCCGCGATTCCGTCGAAACGACGGGTGCTGCGCACGAGCAGCTTCGCCGCAAATCGCGGCACTAGACGGTCTACTTGGGCTTCGCCCAAACCCAAAATTCGCTCCCGCGAATTTTCTAGTGCCGTCGATTCAATAGA
>JANYHY010000275.1 GCA_025362165.1 Myxococcales bacterium
TCTATTGAATCGACGGCACTAGAAAATTCGCGGGAGCGAATTTTGGGTTTGGGCGAAGCCCAAGTAGACCGTCTAGTGCCGCGATTTGCGGCGAAGCTGCTCGTGCGCAGCACCCGTCGTTTCGACGGAATCGCGGCACTAACCGAGCTTGTGGGCTTTGTATTTCTCGCGGAGCTCGCTCTTCAAGAACTTGCCGGCGCTCGTCTTTGGGATGGTCGCCTCGAACACGAACGCGTCGGGCACTTGAAACTTGGCGACCTTCGCTGCCACGAACGCCCGTAAATCAGCCTCGGACGCGATCGCGCCGTCTTTGAGCACCACCACCGCGAGCGGGCGCTCGTCCCATTTCGGGTGCGGCACCGCGACGACCGCGGCCTCTTTCACCGCGGGGTGACCCATGATGAGGTTCTCGAGATCGATGGAGCTGATCCACTCGCCGCCGCTCTTGATCAGATCCTTGGTGCGGTCCGTGATTTTGATGCAACCGCCTCCATCGATCGTCACGACGTCTCCCGTCTTGAACCAACCGTCTTGTGTCCACTTCGTCGCGTTCTCATCGGAGGGCGGCACGTAGCTTCCAGCGACCCACGCTCCGCGCACCTCGAGCTCGCCGGGCGACTTCCCGTCGCGAGGCACGACACCGGCGTCGCTCACCGCGCGGAGCTCCACGAATGGAGACGCGATGCCTTGCTTGGCGCGATGCGCGTACTTGTCGTCCTCGGCCCAATCGTCCATGTGCGGCGCGAGGTGACTGACGCTCCCAAGCGGCGCGGTCTCCGTCATGCCCCACGCGTGGATCACGCGCAGGCCGTGTTTGTCGAGGCCGCGAATCACGCTCTCCGGCGCTGCCGATCCGCCGACCACCATGCGCATGTCTCTCGTCAGCGACCATCGCTTCGGCTCCTTGTCGAGCGCTTGCAGGATGCCGAGCCAGATCGTCGGCACTCCCGCAGCGAGCGTCACCTTCTCCTTCTCGAAGAGCTCGAGCAGACTCTCTCCGTCGAGGTGCGGTCCGGGCATCACCATCTTGGCGCCGATCATGATCGCGGCGAACGGGATGCCCCAGGCGTTCGCGTGGAACATCGGCACCACCGGCAAGATCGTGTCGCGGCGTGAGAGGCCGAGCGTGTCGGAGAGCGAGGCGCCGAGCGAGTGCAGCGCGATCGATCGGTGCGAGTAGCACACGCCCTTCGGCTTGCCTGTCGTACCGCTCGTGTAGCAGAGGCCCATCGGGTCGTCCTCGACGAGGTCCGGCAGCGGATCGCTCGCGTCGCCGCTGTTCAAGAAGTCCTCGTAGTCGATCGTGCCTGCGGGGAGCGGCGCGCTGGTCAAGCGCAGCACGATGACTTTGTCGAACTTCGCCTTCGCTCGCACTTTGTCGAAGAGCGGCCACAGAACGTCGTCGACGATGACGAAGCGATCCTCCGCGTGCGTCGCGATGAACGCGATCTCGTCGGGGTGAAGGCGCAGGTTGAGCGTGTGCAGCACGCAGCCAGCGATCGGGATGCCGAAGTACGCCTCGAGGTGGGCGTAGTGGTTCCACATGAGCGTCGCCACGCGATCGCCCTTCTTGCAGCCGGCTTTGCGCAGGGCAGAGGCGAGCTGACGGGCGCGCCGATCGAAGTCGCCGAAGGTGCGTCGATCGAGCGACTTGTCAGGCTTTCGAGAGACGATCTCCGTGTTCGAGTAGTGCTCGGCCGCGCGGCGGAACATGGACGTGAGCGTGAGCTCGTAACGCATCATCGTGTGTCGCATCGAGTGATCTCCCTCGAGTCACACCGTATCGCGACCAGCGACGAAACGTGACGTGTTCGCCATTAAGGGCTCACGTCACGTCATTCGGCCAACGTCTCAGCTCACAGCGGGTGGACGCCGTCGCACGCTTGCGGATCGGTCCAACGATCGACCCAGGCGCCGTTGTCGCACTGGTACCAGAGGCCGTTGTACTTGCTCTGCACGCACGCGTTGTTCGGCATGTGGTGCGCGAGAGTGCCCGAGTAGCAACCCTGCGCGCTGCTTCCCCCGCCGCCACCACCGCCGTTGCCCCATGCGTTGAGCACTTGCTGCGCGTAGCCGATGCGGGTGCTCTGGATGCACTTGCCGCAGATCTCGAAGAGATCTTGGAAAGCGATAGTCGCGGACGAAACGTTGGTGGAGGCCTCGAGCTTGCCGAGTCCATAGCCGCCGAACGTGGTCAGCTCGTACCAGATGAAGTCGAGTTGAGCGGTGAGCGACCACGGCGAGAGCCCGTGCTGCGCCGCGTACCAGGCCATGTTGTCGTGGAAGCTGGAGTCCCACCGCCCGCCGACCGACCACTGCGCGATGCCGCGACCGGGACCACCGCCGTACTCCACCGAGCTCGGGTTCACGCTGGACTCTTGGATCAGGTTTCCGACGATGCCCGCGGCTTGGAAGTTCTTCAGGCCTTTGCTGATGAAGAAGTTGTAAGCCGTCTTCTGCTGATTCGAGAGGGCCTCCTCCGAGTTCGACGAGTCATCGACCTGGTCTTGCGGCGCGCCGCTGCACCCGGTGAGCATGCCCGAGGTGGCTGACACGAACAGACAGCTGGCGAGAGCGCGGAGGATGGTGGAGTTCATGGCGGGACTCATTGCGACCGACGTGCCATCGGGGCCATGAGCCAATCCTCGCGAAGACTCGCGAAATTCACCTCGCGATTAGCGGCCCGCGGCGAGTCTGCACGTTCATCCGGCTAAATCACGCCCCATCCCGGGGGGATCATCGCTGACCACCTGTCACGGCATCTTGCAAGCGAGCGCCGTTGAGAACACCGCCGGCGCAGGCCCGCGGTCGTCTCGGAAGAGGGCGACGACCGAGCCTGTCGACGCGAACGCCAGCGTCGCGCCGATGCTGTCACCGATCGCACTCGTCACTCGCGCCGGCGGGCTCAACGAGCTGAGGTCCGACCAAAGCGTTCGCGTGTACAGCTCGTAGCCTTTGTTGGCGTCGCGATCGTCCGAGTAGACGAACACGACGCGATCACCGAGCGCGAGCAGCGAGACGTCGCGTTGGTTGGCGCCCGGCAGCGCGATCGTCGTGGGCGGCACCACGAGCGTGCCGTCCGTCGAGGCCACGGCTGCGAACACTGCGCGCTTGCCCGCGCGCGGATCGGCGAACCCCAACACATAGCCCGTGCGGTTGAACGCGATCTCCGGATAGTCGCCTTGGACGCTGCCTGGCGTGACGTTGATCGCCGGCGCCTTGGCCTTCATCGCGAAGTCGAGAGTCTGGAACATGACGCGGTGATCGTTCGTGTCGCCGCGCACCCAAGTGATCGCGAGCTCCTTGCGGCCGGAGGCGATCGCCGGACCTTGATCACCGTTGCCTCCAGGCGTGAGATCTTTGATGTCTCCAGCGAGCGTGCCGTCGAGCGCGACGCGCTGGCCTTGGACCTTGAAGCGGACGTTGTCGATCTCCTCTTGCCACACGAAGACAAACTCGCGCCCGGTCCACGTGATGCGCGGATACAGCGAAAAGCCGCCGGATACGGTGATCCTCTCATCGCCAGGAGAAATCTTCTGGCCTTGCCCGTCGAGCGCCGCGAAGTAGATCTCGTAGTTGCCGTCGCGCCGATCGCTCCACACGATGCCCCATCGATCACCGGTCCACACCGCGGACGCGTTCGACCCCGACGCGTCTACCTTCGTCAGATGAAACGGCGGCGTCGTCGGTTTGCCAGACGGATCCAGCAGTCGATTCTCTGGGCTGAACTGTCCGTTGCGCGACGCCGAGTACCCCGCGAGCAGCACAGCCCCTCCGCGCGTGAGGTGCTCAGGCTCTGCGTAGTCCACCTCCGGCTCGGAGATCTGCACCTCGGAGCCGAACACCGCGGGCGTGTACGTCGCGCCGTCGTCGATGATGCCGTTGCACTCGTTGTCTACGCCGTCGCAGATCTCTTTGTTGCCTGGGTAAGCGCTCGGATCGGTGTCGTTGCAGTCATCACCGCACGAGCCTGGCGCGCCTGGGTCGAAGCCCTCTTTCGGCGCGTAATGACCATCCTTGTCCAGGTCGTAGGTCTGGTGCGCGAAGAGGCACGTGCCTTCCTTCTTGGTGCAAGAGTCGTCCGTGCACGGATCATGATCGTCGCAGACCGTGTGCGACACGACGGTGCACGCCTCCGCGATGCACGCGTACTGCGTGCAGAGATCTCTCGAGTCGGCGCAGTCGCCGTCACGCTCGCAGCCGATCAGCTTGGTGCGCGCGCCGCACCCTTGCGCCGAGAGGAGAGCGACGAGCACGAGCGAGCTGCAAGCGACGAGAGACCCTAGCTTCATGCGATCACAAACACGCGGCGAATCCCGGTACGTCGATGGGGCCGCACACGAAGCCGGCTGGACACTGGCCCTTCGCGCTCAAGTCGCAGAGCTTGGCGCACTCGGTGTCGCCACCCGTGATCAAGCAGACGAAGCCAGGCTGGCAATTGGATTTTCCTCCGCACGCAGCGCCTTGCCCTCCAGTGCCCGCAGCGAGGCACGCGGTGCCGTAGGTCTCGGAGCCGCATTTCGTCTGCGGCGGGATCGCGATCGGATAGCAGCCGCCATGCCCGTGGCAGCTCGCGATGGGATCGGCGATGTCGCATTCGTGGATCGTCGCTGGTGGTCCTGCCTCCGGGCAAGTCGGGTCGACATGGACGAGCCCGCCATCGGTCGCGACTCGCCCTTTTCCGCCGTCTCCCGCGTCCGTCGTGTCGTCTTGCGAGTGATCGACGATGCCGCCGCACGCGACTAGCGGCATCAAGAAGAACAAGCTCCTCAAGGAAGACATGGCCCTACGATGCCACGAGCCAGCGTCTTCGCCCACTGCTCCGTTATCACGGGCGGAATGGGCGCACTCTCCGCAAGGAAGCGCGACGACGTCAGCGCGATGATCTCGCGAGCTGCACGATCGAGGTCGCTCGTCGCAAGACCGATCGCTTCGCGGTTCATTCCGAGCCACGCAAGCGCGGACGCGTCGCACTGTAGCTCGGTCCATGCGCGCTGCTCAAACGGTCCGTGCGAGTGAAAGTGCGCCCAGTCGTGCAGGCCCCAGAACAGCGCGTTCAGGTTGTCTGCCGCGAGCCACATCACGTCGACGGGCGGAAGGCGGCGTGCGAACAACTCGTCGGTCGCGTCATCGATCGCGTAAGGCGCGAGCGCGAGCTCGTCCGTCAACCCGAGCTCGAACGCATGGAGCCGCGCGACCTCCGCAGGCAGCCACGGCTCGGAGCGCGCCTTGAACACGAAGACCATGCGCGCGGGATCGCTCCCGTCGATCGGCGTCGTGCCATAGAGGTTGGCGCGCGGGCGACGCCACTCGAGCGTCGAACTCTCGCACCAATTGAAGGCGTCGAACACACCGTCGGGCACGAGCCTCGAGAGCGGCGGCGTTCGAAGGTTCGTGACGATGGGCATGCAACGAGCTTGGTAGTACGCTATCTAGCCGTCATGGGGCAGCCGCTCCCGCCGAAGAAAGATGTGGTCCTCGCGCTTTTGGAGAGGGCCACTGTGTTCATTCACGTAGACCCGCGCCGTCAAGGCTGCGTGGTGCCGATGAACTTCAAGCAGCAGGCACAGCTCGTCTTGCAGGTTGGGCTGAACATGGCCGTCCCCATCCCCGATCTTCGTATCGAAGACACGGGCATCACTTGCACGTTGAGCTTCGGCGGCCGTGGCTTCTGGTGCTCGATGCCCTGGTCGTGCGTCTACGCGATGGTCGGTGAAGATGGGCGCGGCATGGTTTGGCCAGACGATCTTCCGCCAGAAGTCCGCGCGACCTCCAAGCAAGAGCCCGCCAAGAGCGCGCCGACCGAAGAGCCTCCCGCTCCCAAACGCAAGCGCGCGCCGAAGCAGAAAATCGCCGCGGAGGCCAAGACCGAGAAGAAGGTCGCGAAGAAGAGGGCCGCGCCGAAGAAGAAGGCGGCGCCGAAGCCGAAGCCGGAGCCCGTGGCCGCGCCTGCAGACATTCGACAGCGGCTCGTCGCTGTAAAAAAGCAAGAGGCTCCCGCGGTGCCGGACGAGACGGTGCAGCGCCAAGCACCCGAGACGCCGCCGCCGGTTGGCCAACGCAAACCCAAGCGCGAGTTGCCGCCCTACCTGCGGGTCGTCAAGTAGTCGTGCAGGTCCTCGCAGACCTCGTCGAGCTCTTGGCGCTCGAACGCATCGAGGACGACCTTGTCTCCCACCGACCTGGCGCGGAGCTCTTTCGAGGTCAGAGCCAAGACCTCGGGTGGGGTACGGTCTTCGGTGGACAGGTGCTCGGGCAAGCGCTCTCGGCGGCCGTGCAGACCGTCCCGAAGGATCGCCACGCGCACTCGCTCCACGCCTATTTCTTGCGGCCTGGCGACGTCACGCGCCCGATCGTCTATGACGTCGACCGCATCCGCGACGGCGGTACGTTCACGACGAGACGCGTCGTCGCGATCCAGAACGGACAGCCGATCTTCAACCTCGCCGCATCGTTTCAAGTCGAAGAGGAGGGCTTCGAGCATCAAGACGAGATGCCCGACGTGCCCGCGCCCGAGACGCTGCCGACCGAGCAGGAGCTCTTTCGCAAGCTCCAAGATCGCATCCCGCCGGTGTTGCACGCTCGCGCGTTCGCGGCGCGACCCTTCGAGGTTCGCCCTGTCGGCGGAGGCGATCTGATCTCGCCGCCCGTTCAACCGGCGCGTCGCATGCTGTGGCTCAAGACAGTCGGACCGCTCCCAGACGAGCCGGCGCTTCATCGCTACTTACTCGCGTACGCGTCGGACCACGCGTTCGTCACGACCGCGCTGCTACCTCACGGAGTGACGTGGCACACGAGGGGGATGCAGGTCGCGAGCCTCGATCACGTGATGTGGTTCCACCGCGCGGTCCGCGTCGACGAGTGGTTGTTGCACGTGATGGACAGTCCCGCAGCGCACGGCGGCAGAGGCGTCGTGCGCGGACGCGTGTTCACGCAAGACGGCAAGCTCGTCGCGTCGACCGCGCAAGAGGGCCTCATTCGCAAGCGCTGAGATGCAGCGAAGCTCGAAGTCGGCAGAAAAGGTCGTCTCGCCGGAATCGCGGCGCTACGTGGCATCTCGTTCGAGGCGTGCGAGGGCCTCGATGTATTTGCCTTCGTCGATGCGCTTGTAGTCGAGGGCGATGGCGACTCGGTGAAGGCGGAGCTCGGCGAGATCGGCGCGCGAGAGCGCAGAGCGTACGAGCTCTTGTTGTGCGCGCTTGGACGCGAGCGCGATCGCGGGGATGACTGCGAGGGCTAGCGTGACGACGAACGCGGCGACGCCGACGAGCAGCGCGCGACCCGTCGCTTGCTCAGCGCCGAAGAGCGCGCCGAGGCCGGCGACGGCGGCGAGCGCGAGATCCGAGAGCACGACCAGCACCGCGACTCCGGTGATGAAGCGCGACGACCACGCCATACGCGCCATCTCTCTGAACGCGAGGTTGCGCCAAAGGTCCGCCTCGCGATCGAGGCGCGTGGCGAGATCTCGCATCGGATCTGGACCCTCGAGGCCGGGAAGATTCGTCTGGCTAATGAGCCCCTCGATGGAGGTCGCCGAGCTCTCGACCATCGCGGCCTTCGCGACGCGCAGTCCCTTCTGGACCTCGCGAACGACCTCCTCGGTCTGGTCCTTCTTCTTCACCGGCGGCGCGTCCTCGTCCTCGTCCGGGAGCTTGCTGTATTTGGCCATGAAGAGAGCGTATCAGACGATCACGCGTGGCTCTCTTCCAAGCGCGCCGGCCTGCGGGATCCGTGCGCCTTGCTCGGCGCCGAGGAATCCGAGCTCCGGCTTGCCGTGGAGCTCTCGAAGCATCCGAGGCATCGCGAGCGCCACGCGCAGCCACTGCAGCACCTTCCACCAGCGGTTCACCCGCATACCGATCAAGAACACCACGAACTCGCCGTCGATACGCCCCGTCACTCGCTCTGAGATGATCACCATGTGACCTCCGATGTAAACAGTGTTCACTTCACGGACAAAAAAATAGTCAGCTCTTCAGGCCCGCGACGAGCACCTGCGCGGAGTGTTCGTAGAATCGCGCGAACGCGACGTCATCCTCGAACACCCCGAGGTGGCCCGAGAGCCGGAGAGAGACCAGGCCGTGCACGTTCGCCCAGATGATCATCGCGAGCTCGCGCGCGTCGCCTTTTCGGATCACCCTGTCGCGCTGGCACTCCTCTACCCGGTCCACCAAGAACTGGAACGTGGGGTCCGCTTCTTGGCCACTCGGCGGCCCAATCGCGATGAAGTCTTCTTGAGACGACATGAAGATGAAGCGGTAATCGCGCGAGTTCTCTAGCCCGAACCGCAGGTACTCGGACGCGCAGCGCATCATGCGCTCTTTGGGCGTTCGTGCGCCGAGAGAGCGCATCAGGTACGAGTAGAAGATCCGGAAGCCTTGCGCACATACCTCGCGGAGGAGCGCCTCTTTGCCGTCATAGTGGCGATACACCGCGGCGGCGGACACCTTCGCGCGCCGAGCCACCTCTCGCAGCGAGATGCGCCCGAGCCCCTCCGCGAGGTACAGATCTCGCGCGTGCCCGAGCAGGCGCGCCTTGGTATGCTCACCATCGATCGTCATGTGAACAGTGTTTACGTTTGGGCGAGCGGCTTGTCAAGCTTGGGTTCGGTGCGGGTCGCAGACCAGGCAACGATGGTCGCCGCGAGCACGAGCAACGCGCTCAGATAGAACGCCGCGCCTGGCTGTTGGAGGTCCGCGTGCGTGCCGATGACCGAGGCGAAGAGGCTCGCGAAGACGAACGGCGCGAAGATCCCCGCGAGGCTACCCAAGCTAGCGATGGCCCCTTGCAGCCTGCCTTGCTCGCTCGCATCCACTTGCCGGCTCATCAGAGCTTGCGACGCAGGAGCCGCGAGACCCCAGAGTGACATGATGGGGATGCCGACCATGAAGCCGAGACCGGTGCTCGCGGCGCCGTAGATCGCGAAGCCGACCACGCCGAAGGCCATGCCAACGATGAGTGTGCGCCGCTCTCCGAGGCGCTTCATCACCGGCCCGGCTAGCACCGCTTGGACGATCGCGCTGCATACGCCGACAGCCGCGAGGACGTAGCCGACGGTGCGCTCGCCCCAGTGGTAGCGATAGTCCGCGTACAGGACGAACGTGGACGGCAAGACATAATGCGCGGTGTTGTCGAGGAAGTTGACGATGGCGAGACCGAAGACGCGCGGGTACCGGCGCAGGTTGAGGATCGAGCCCAACGGCGTCGCAGTGCGCCAGTCGAACTTGGGCGTGCGATCCTCGGCCTTGAGCGACTCGGGCAAGACGAACAGACCGTAGAGGAAGTTGCAGACCGCGAGCGCTGACGCTCCCCAGAACGGCGCGCGTGTACCAAACGTGCTCAAGAGGCTGCCGACCGCGGGGCCGATGACGAAGCCGATGCCGAACGCGGCGCCCAACATGCCGAACGCAGCTCCGCGCTTGTCGGGCGGCGTGACGTCGGCGACGTAAGCGTTCGCGGTGCTGAAGCTCGCCGCGGTGATGCCCGAGATGATGCGGCCGATGAACAAGAGCGGGAGCGTCTGCGCCAACGCCATGAGCATGAAATCGAAGCCGAGACCGAAGCACGAGATCAAGATCACGGGCCGGCGTCCGAAGCGATCGGAGAGCGCTCCCTGAATGGGCGTCGAGATGAACTGCGTGAGCGCGAACACCGTGCTGAAGATGCCTGACCACACCGACGCCGCCGCGATGCTGCCTCCGACCATCTGCTGGATCAGGTGAGGCAAGACAGGGATGATCACGCCGAACGCGAGGATGTCGATCGTGACGGTGACAAACACGAAGACGAGCGCCGCACGCCGCGCCGTTACGGTGATCGCGGGCTGCATGCGCGCCGCACTCTATCCTAGAAGCTGGTGCTACGCGTCCGACGAGATCGACGCGTATGCTCTGTTGATGGACAATGGCGAGTACGTGCTCGACGTGCTGTACGACCGCACGTTCGTGCCGGATCTAGCGCCTTCGCGCATGCGACTCGTCGCGGCGCTCAATGGCTTTGCGCCGCCGCCTTCACGTGACTTCGACTACCTCGAGCTCGGTGCAGGTCAGGGTCTGACCACTGTGACGCTGGCGGCCGCGTGCCCGCGCGCGAGGTTCGTGGGCGTGGACTTGAACCCCGAGCACATCGCTGCAGCCAATCGCGCGGCTAGCTCCGGCGAAGTTCACAACGTGAAATTCGTGCAAGCCGACTTCGAGGAGCTCGCGGAGTCTCCCATCGGCACCTTCGACTATGTCGGCGCGCACGGAGTGTTGAGCTGGATCGGCGAACAGAAGCGCGGCGCGCTGATCGACGTCGTCAAGCGTAGGTTGAAGACCGGAGGTCTCTTCTACGCGAGCTACAACGCGCTGCCCGGCTGGGCGGCGGTGGAGCCGCTTCGCAGGCTCATCGCGGATCGCGCGGCGACCCTGGAGGGCGACACGCTCTCTCGAGCCAAGCAAGCGCTCGCGTACGCCAGGCAGCTCGCAGACGCCGGCGCGCTCTACTTCGCCAACAACCCGGCGGCGCGCGCGACGTTGGCGACGATGGAACAGATGGGACCTGCGTACGTCGTTCACGAGACGATGCACGCGCATTGGGTGCCGATGTACTTCGCGGAGCTCGCGCGGGAGCTCGCGGAGGCGGACCTTCACTTCGTCGGGCAGCTCCCGCTTCACCTCAACTATCGCGACTTGGCCGTGCCTGCAGGCGTCGCCGATGTGCTCGCCAAAGTGACGGATCGAGCTTCTTTCGAGGGCCTCAAGGACTACGCGCTCAACGAGTTCTTCAGGTGTGACGTGTACGTGAAGGGTCGTGCGCCGCGCTCGGATCTCGTCACTGAGGCGTATCTCGACTCCACGCCGATGGGCGCGATCGATGATGGCCCGCGTCGAGAGGTGAAGCTCCCGCACCACACGCTGAGCTTCAACGGCGCGATCTTCGACGTGTTGTTGACGCTGTTCACGCAGCGAGCGTGGTCGGTGGACGAGCTCGTGAAGGTCCCGCAGCTCGCCGAATTCGAGCCGTCGCGGGTGCGCGCGGCAGTCTTGCAGCTCACGCTCTCCAATCAGCTCGCGCCGATGCTGCGTGGGCCCGCTCGCACGCCGAAAAGCTCGCTACGAATCCCCTCCGCGTACAACCGCGCAGTGCTCGCGCGGCCATTGTCTACCGAGGCGCCTGTCGTGTTGGTGTCGGAGGTGTTGGGCAACGGCATCTCTCTGCCCATGCTCGAGGCCGTGTCTCTGCGTTTGCTCACCGAGGTGGACAAATCCGATTGGCGACGTTGGCTCGTCGAGCTCTCCGCGCGGCAACCGTTTCGGGTCGAATCCAAAGGCCAATCCATCGAAGGCGACGAAGACAGAGTGCACGCCGTGTTGGAGCAGACCGAGCGCTTCGCGACCCACCGACTCCCGCGGATGATACAGCTGGGGATCGTCGAGTGAGACTCTTGACGACCGTCTCTTTCGAGATCGACTAACAGAGGAAGTAGTGCGACGGCTTCGAGCGTTTCCCCTGGCCATGTGGAGGCTACTGGTCGTCGCGTCGAGCTGCGCGCTCGCAGCGTACGCATGTCACGGCAGCAATGAGCCTTCGCATGTCGAGTCGATCGCCGACGCGAGCGCTTTGGAGGACGCGGCAGACGTGAGCGCTCCCGAGGACGCCGCGCCCGAGCCAGACAGCGGACTCTTGCACGCGAGCGGTCCGCTCACGTTCCGGCTCAAGTCGGGCAACGAACCGCCGGACCATCGCCCGAACGCCTGGGCGTACATCCCGACGCGCTTCAACCCGCGCGCGCCGCTGCACGTCGTCGTGTTGTTCCACGGGTTTCGCAACTGCATCTACAGCTACACGGCGCTCGGCGGTCGTCCGTGCGAACCACAAGGACCGAAGCGCACGGGCTATGATCTCGTCAATCAAACGGAGAGAGGCGAGAGCGGCGCGATCATCGTGGTGCCCGAGATCGCGTTCAACGGTCCGTCGAGCGATCCCATCAAGCTCGGGTACAAGGGTGCGCTACGAGTGTTCCTCGAAGAGCTGCTGGACGTGGCGCTCGCGCCGTACATTGGTGAACACCGTTCACACGACATCGAACGGCTCGCGCTCGGCGCCTCTTCTGGTGGTTACCAAGCGATGCTGCCCGCGCTCGAGTACGGCGGAATGACGGTGACCGATCTCTACTTCTTCGACGCGCTCTACGTTCAGCCGATCAAGGGCACCGCGCTCGGAGACTTCTTGTGGATGCGCGTCGAGGACTTCGACCCCGCGCGTCCGATCCCGAAGCGCTTCGGTGTCATCTATACGGACAACGGCGGGACGACGACGCAGAGCATTGCGACCATGGAAGCGATCAAGCCGTGGCTCGCGGACGCGGGTCATGAAGATTGGGGCGGCTTCGAGAAGAGAGACGCCGAGCCCACCGTGGCTGATTTGAAGCCTCCTATCGCGATCGTCTTCTCGGGTTCAGAGCACGACAAGATCATGCACCGCGACTTCTGGACGGTGATGAAGGCGAGCGGATTGTGAGATAGCCTCGATGCCGATGTCGGTCCTCGCTGAAGCACTCAAGACGCTCGCCTCCCACGCAGAGGCCGCAGACGCGGTGCGCGCGCGTTGGTCGGGCAAGCCAGCGACGCTCACGGCAGAGCTGAAGAAGGCCGCTGACGCGGTGACCGCCGAGCTCGTGACGCTCGGTCGCACCCATGATCCGTCCACGCTCCGAGCGGCGTTCGACGACCACGGCGAGGCGATCCTGGTGTGGTGTGAGGCAAGCTCGTCGCAACGAGACGTGAGCATGCGCGTGCTGCTCGCGGGAGCATCCGAAGCCAGCAAGGATCGTGTGACGGCCATCGCGCGCGATCGAGTAGTGCAGGGCCCGCTGCTGGACGCTCTCGCGTGCGCGCCTCTGTTGGGCGACGGCAAGCAGCTGGGCTTGCCCGAAAATGCTCAGGCTCGCGCGCGGCTCGAGATCCTCATCTGGGAGGCGGGCTCGAGCGCCCTCGAAGTGCCGGAGCTCGCGAAATGGTTGTGGGGCTCGGCCGAGACGTTCGACG
>JANYHY010000278.1 GCA_025362165.1 Myxococcales bacterium
GGGCGCGGTCGATCTCGATGTGTTCAACGGCACCGCACAAGACCTGCGCGCCTACGCTGGCTCAGCGAGCCCCGCGAAGCATCGATTGGCCTCTGCAGCGGCGGCGCGCAACGCGGACGGACGCCTGGAGGTCTTCGTGGCAGGCTCCAATGGACAGCTCTGGCATCAATGGCAGCTCACCAAGGGTGGCGCTTGGTCCGGCTTCTTCTCCATGGCTGGCAACATGACGGACACGCCTGCCGCGGCCATGAACGCAGACGGGCGCCTCGAGGTGTTCGTGCGCGGCTCGGACGGGCAGCTCTGGCACCAATGGCAATCATCTCCCGGAGGCGCTTGGTCAGGATTTAGTCCGATGGCGGGCAACACGATCGGCTCGCCCGCAGTCGCGCAGAACGCAGACGGACGGCTCGAAGTCTTCGTGCACGGCTCGGACGGACAGCTCTGGCACCAATGGCAATTAGTGCCCAATGGCAATTGGTCGGGCTTCAGTCCGATTGGCGGTTCGATCATCGATTCACCTACAGTCGGAGTGAACGCAGACGGTCGACTGGAAGTCTTCGCTCATGGCGCGGACGGACAGCTCTGGCACGCGTGGCAATGGAAGCCCAACTCGGTGTTCTCGTGGATGTCGCCGATGACAGGCAACATGACAGACTCGCCCGCTGTCGCGCGCAACGCAGACGGCAGGCTCGAAGTGTTCGTTCGCGGAAGCGACGGACATGTGTGGCACCAATGGCAGACCGCGAAGAACAGCGGCTGGAGCGGATCGTTTGTGTCGATGACTGGCAGCATCCAGGACTCGCCTGTCGTCGCAGCGAACGCGGACGGCAGACTCGAAGTGTTCGTGCACGGCGTTAACAATCAATTGTGGCACGAGTGGCAGACGAGCCCGAACGGCGCGTGGACTGGCGGCTTCTCACCGATGCAAGGAAACATCACGGACGCGCCTGCCGCGATCGCGAACGCAGACGGGAGGCTCGAGGTGTTCGCGCGCGGAAGCGATTGGGGTCTATGGCACCAATGGCAATTCGTGCCGAACGGCGGCTGGTCTGGATTCAACTCAATCGGCGGAACGCTAGCGCCCTGATTGCGGGTTTGATTCTCCGGTGCGCGACTGGAGGCTCGGTCGGAGCGCGACGATCGAGACTCCAGTGAGGATGAGCGCACCGGCGATCACCGCGCGCCCCGTCAGCGGAGTGCCGAGCTGCACCCACGCGAGCGAGCCAGCGATGAGCGGCTGCAAATAAATGTAGATGGTGACGAGCGTGGGTGAGCTCTTTCCCAGCGCCCACGCGTTCGCCAGATAAGCCACTAGCGTCGGCATCAAGAGGATGTACGCGACGAACATCCACCCGCGCGTCGACCACGCAGGCGCCTCGCGAATCAGGATCGGCATTCCATATGGGGCAAATAGAACTGCGCCCCAGACGAAGATCCAGGTCACGAGAGTCCATGCACCGAGGCGCGCGACGACGCGCCGCGAGAACACGAGATAAGCCGAATACGACAGCGAGTTGATCGTGACGATGATGGCGCCGCGATCCAGCTGACGAACACCCGTGAGCCAGAGGACGCCCAATAGGGCTAGAACGAAGCCGATCGCGAGTCGCGGGCTCGGCTTCTCCACGCGGAACAAGACGCTGAGCACCGCGGTGAACACAGGGATGGTCACGCTCAAGAGCGACGCAGAAAGCGGAGTCGTCGACCGTAGCCCGATCAAAAATAGCGTCTGATTGAGCGATATCCCCAAGACGCTGAGTCCGGCGAGCGTGAGGTGATCGCGCCATGTCGTTGGTCGGCGAAGCTGTAGCGCTTGGGTGAACGCCAAGAACACGATCGCCGCGCCGCCCATGCGCACCATGGCGAGCGCCGCGGGCGCGATGTCCTCTCCGCCGGACCCGAGCGGACCCATGGCGATCTTCCCCTCGACCGCTTGAGAGGCGAACGCGAGCTGCACGACGAGCAGCGCGGCGTGGACCTTCCAACGCGAGCTCTCTCCGTCTGGGAAAGGCACGCATGTCATTTATCACCGATGTGGGGTGGAGATCGGGGACGATCGCCACACAAGCTCGCGAGTCTGTGCGGTCGAGATGACAGGATGATGATGGGCGACTGACAGGATGATGACGCGCGACAACATCATCTGATCCAACCTGAAGGTGTGAGCCCGGCATCCACCATTCCGAGCGAAAGCTTGCTGGTGTTCAGCGATGTGCACCTGGGCAGTGACGTCAACGATCGACCGACGGGTGAGCTGATTCGGCGCTCCAGTCGCATCGACGCGGACCTGGCTGAGCTGCTGCGCTACTACACTAGGCACAAGCCGAGCGGTGATCGCTGGCGCCTGGTGATCGCCGGCGACTTCATCGACTTCATCGGTATGGTCGTCGATGATCCAAACGGCGCAGAGCTCACGAGCGAAGAGCGCGCGCATGGGCTCGGCAACTCGTCCGAGCACGCGCGCATCAAGCTCAGGCGTGTCGCAGAGCGGCACGCGGACGTCTTCGAGGCGCTCGCTCGGTTCGTCGCGCGCGGTCATGCGCTGACGCTCGTGCACGGCAATCACGACGTCGAGTTCCACTGGGACGACGTGAAGAAGGATTTTCGCGAGCACCTCTTCAAACACGCCCAAAACGTCAATCGCGACGTCAATCGCGACGAGTTCCTCGCCCGCATCAACTTCAATCCGTGGTTCTTCTATTGGGGCACCGTCGCTTACATCGAGCACGGGCATCAGTACGATTCATTTTGCGCGACCGAGAACATCATCGCGCCGGTCTCGCCGGTGGATCCGCGTCACGTGGCGCGCGGGTTCTCGGACACGCTCTTGCGGTTCGTCGTTCGCCCCACCCGTGGGCTGCGCGAGCATGGGCACGAGCACCTCGGGGTCTTCGACTATTTACTGCTCGCCACCAAGCTCGGGCTCAGCGGGACGATCGCGTTGTTCATGCGATACGTGCGCGCGGTGGTGGAGCTCTTCAAGCTGCGCCGCGAGCACTTCTCCGACGCAGCGAAGGCGCTCCGTGAAGAGCACGAACGACGCAAGGCGCTCCTTGCCGAGGCGAGCCGCATCGGGATGGATCGTATTCGCGCGCTCGCCGCGCTGCAGGTACCTCCTCTCACGCGCTCCATTTTCGGCATCTTGGCGAGTCTGATGTTGGATCGATTGGCGCTCGGGTTGATCGCATCCATGCTGCTCGTCACCTTCGGCGTGCTCTGCGCGTATCACTCGCACTTCGTCTACGCGTGCGTCGCGGTGCTCGCTGCGTGGATCGTCGCCCAGCGGCACCTCGCCCAGCTCCGCCACGTGGACGCAGCAGACGAGATGTCCCTTCGCGCGGGTCACCTCGCGAAGCTGATGCCCGCGGCGTTCATCGTCATGGGGCACACTCACACGCCCGCGAACACGCCGATCAATGACGGCGCGTCGACCTACATCAACCTCGGTTCGTGGGCAGAAGAAGAGCCCAGCGACTCGGCCGAGTCGTACAAGGCGGCGCGCACGCACCTCGTGATCCACGTCGAAAACGGGAAGCCGCGCGCTGAACTGCTCGCGTGGGACTCGGCGACCGGACCCAAGCGGTTCGTTACGGGCTAGAAGCTCTTGCATGAAGATCGTGATCCCTGGGGGGACTGGATTCATCGGCGCAAAGCTGGTGATCGCCGCTCACGCTCGCGGTGATGAGGTGGTGGTCGTCTCTCGAAAGAAGACGTCGCCGATCGACGACGAGCGAGTCCTCGTGTGGGACGCCCGCACCGCGCCCAAAGACGCCGAGTGGGTGCGCGCGATCGATGGGGCCGATGCCGTCATCAACCTCGCAGGCGCGAGCGTGGCGGACGAGCCGTGGACGCCGGAGCGATTGGTGGTCTTGCGAAACAGCCGCACGGAGTCCACGCGGTCTGTGGTGGAGGCGATCCAACTCGCCAAGCACGCGCCCAAGGTCTTGGTCAACGCGTCGGCGGTCGGCTACTACGGCGCACACCCGACCGGCGCGGTGACGTTCGACGAAGCGTCTCGCGCGGGAGACGACGTGCTCGCCGAGATGTGCGTCGCATGGGAAGACGCCGCCAAGAGCGCTAGAGATGTTCATGTTCGCGTCGCGCTCGCGCGCATCGGCATCGTCCTCGGAGACGGCGGCGCTCTCGCCAAGATGGTGCCGCCGTTCAAGGCGTTCGTCGGCGGTCCGATCGGCTCGGGCAAGCAAGTGCTCAGTTGGATCCACGGAGACGACTGCGTGCGCGCCCTCTTGTTCGCGGTCGATCACGAAGATCTCACGGGGCCGTTCAACGTCTGCGCGCCCGAGCCCGCGACCATGGACGAGTTCGCCAACGCGCTCGGCCGCGCGCTCCACCGCCCTGCCGTGTTTCGCGCGCCAGCGTTCGTGGTGCGCCTCGCGATGGGGACACGATCCACGATCGTGCTCGACGGACAGCGCTGCGTGCCCAAGCGCCTCCTCGACGCGGGATTCACCTTCGATCGCTCGTTGGAGACTGCGCTCCAACAGGCGACGGCGAGCGCATCTTGACGCGTCCAATGCGTTGCGAGACCATTGGAGCCAATGCCCAATTTCGACGATGACAGCGAACGTACCAACGTTACGCAATTGGGTGACCTCAAGTCCTTGCTGGACAAGGCCAAGCGCGACCGCGCGTATTTGATCGTGCTAGCCGGCGCGAACGTCGGCGAGATGCACAAGCTCGACAGCTCCGGAGAGATCGTCATCGGTCGCAGCACTGGGGTCGCGATTCGGCTCTCCGACGACGGCGTCTCACGCAAGCACGCGCGCCTCGTCGTGGACCAAGGCAACGTCCGCCTCGACGATCTCGGCAGCGCGAACGGCACCTTGGTGAACGGCACACGCGTGGTCGACAACATCGCGCTCAAGGACGGCGATCAGATCCAGATAGGGTCCACCACCATCCTCAAGTTCACGTATCACGACAGCCTGGAAGAGGAGTTCCAGCGCAAGATGTACGAGGCCGCGCTGCGCGACCCGATGACCAAGGCGTACAACAAGAAGCACCTCTCGGATCGGCTGGAGGCGGAGCTCGCGTTCGCGCGAAGGCACAACACCGCCCTATCGCTCGTCATGATCGACGTTGATCACTTCAAGAGCGTCAACGACACGCTGGGGCACCCTGCTGGAGACGCCGTGCTCATCAAGCTCTCGCAGGTCGTGCAGGCGACGCTGCGCGCGGAGGACCTGTTCGCGCGCTATGGTGGCGAGGAGTTCGCCGTGTTGTGTCGCGGCTCGGCGCTGGCCCAGACAGCCGTGCTCGCGGAGCGCATCCGCTCGACTGTGGAGCGCACGCTCTTCGAGTTCGATGAGAGGCCAATCCCCGTGACGTGCTCGTTGGGCGTGACCTCTTTGTTGGAGCGACCCGCATCGACCGTGTTGGAGTTCGTACGGTTCGCAGACGAGGCGCTTTATGCGGCCAAGCGCGGCGGTCGCAATCGAGTGGTTTTGTCTGCTTGATAGGTCTTGTCATCACGGGACCGCGCAGAGAAGATGCCCATCTACGCGCGGGAGTCGGTGGCGCATGCGTGGCTCGTCGACCCAATTGCGCGCACGCTCGAAGCCTTCCGACTCGACGCAGGACGATGGCCCTTGCTCGGCACGTGGCGCGACGACGCAGTCGTGCACATGGAGCCCTTTGGCGAGTTGGAGCTCAAGCTCGCCGAACTCTGGACGAAATAGTTCCGCACAATCAAGTCAACGGTGCTCGTGCAGGACGGTGCTTGTCTCGTTGCGGACGGTGCTCGTCTGTGTGGGGACGGTGCTCGTCTCGGTGGGGACGATGGTCGTCTCGGTGGGGACGGTGCTCGTCTCGGTGGGGACGGCGCTTGGTCTCGCTGGGACGTGCTCGGTCCCTAGGGAGAAAGTGCTCGGCTGGTTGGCGCTCAGCGAGGCGACGAGAACCTAAGGGTGCCCAGGCAGAAGTTCGGCTGTCGTTAGATCAACGTCGACGGTACTTCCGGCACGTCGCAGTCGCAGCTTCTTGATTGTCCCCGGCGGCCCGGCGAGGGCGCTCGTGATCTCATGGTGGAAGATCTTGCACGCGTCGTTTCCGTCGATCGTCAAGATCACGTCGCCCACCTGAATCTTCGCACGCGTGTCCGGTGTGTTCGTGTCCGTCACTCTCCGAACCTCAGCGCACCCGTCATCTCCAAACCGAACGGCTACGCCAACACGAGCCGTGGATGCACTTGGATCGGATTGACGACCAGATGGGTCTGCAAACAACCTAGAGTGAGGGTAGTCGAGCACGAGTCGGTATCGGAGGAGCACATCGTTCGCGACAGCGCCGTGTGATCCCATCGTGACCGCAAGGCTTCCGAACATGCGCTCCCAGGTTCCGGTCGGTCGATCGACGAACGTCGCAGGTCCGAGGTCTATCTTGACCCGCTCGGTGAGGCCGTACTTGCCCGGCAGGCCTGGTGTGTTGAAAGCGATGTCGGGAGCTCTGATGATCTCCTCGGAGAACTGACCCCCAAGCATGTCGGCGTCGCCGAACGCGCCATTCGCATAGGGCCAGTCAGGGTGATCGCGGTGCTGATAGTCCACCTTGTTGCGGTCCAACATGCTCGTCGTGGCCCCGGTGTCGAGCAGTAGGCCATATCCGCCGGCGACCGCGCCGTGCTCGAGGAGCAGGATGTGAACGAATGGGTAGAGCGCGTGATTCTTCCCGCGAGGCATGAGCAGAAGCGGCACCCACTTGGCACCCGCTGGGTCGAGGTTGAATTCCTTGGGGTCACCGAGTCCAAGCCGCCCATGGCCCGGATCGACACACAGAACAAAGCGCGACAAGAACCCCGCGCCGAGCTGGCCTACTGAGAAGTCCTTACGGGTCGTTCGCTCGAAAGTCGCCGAGTCGTCGCCGTCATCCACGAAGATCCACTTCGCTCCGTCGGGGACAGCAATGTCGCGGTCCCCGATTTGGACCGTGTGTGGCATGGCGTCGGCGTTCGTGAATCCAAGGCCCTCCGCCACGGAGCGACGGATCATCAGGCCAGGCGTATTGCCTCCCGTGTCTACATGGAAGCGCAACGGCTCGGAGGACTTTGCTCCCGCCAACCTGACCATCACGAATTCGCGACTGCCCACCACGTCCATCGGCACGCTCGACGCGCCAGTGCAAAGTCGAGTCAAAGTGTCGGCGAAAGTCGTTGGTGGTGCGGGCGAGGATGCCCCGATTGCTGGAGGCGCCGACGCAGGCGGTGTTGGCGAGCAGCCAACGAGCCACACAGCGAGAAGTCGCCAAAGACTGCGCATGCGCATCAGCCGAATCTAACAGGAGAGACCTCCCCTTACGACATCGCGGTCGTGCGCAGGGCCGACCCGCTTCACATGGGACGTGGGGGAGGGTTGACCCCGTACGGTCGTATAGGGTTGATGTTCGATCCATGCTCACGATCAGCCAGCTTGCGCGCGCCGTTGGGGTCAACGTGCAGACGGTTCGTTTCTACGAGCGCGAAAAGATCATCGCGGCGCCTGCGCGATCACGAGCGGGGTATCGCCAATACGGTGCAGAGACCGTCAGCATCGTGTCGTTCATCAAGCGCGCACAAACGCTCGGATTCACGTTGAAGGAGGTCCAGGAGTTGCTCACGCTCAGGTCCTCTCCGAGAGCGAATCGGTTGAAGGCTCGCGCTGCGGCGCAGGCGAAGATACGCGACATCGACGCGCGCCTGAGAGACCTGACGGCCATTCGCTCGTCTCTGATGCAGCTCGTGACCCAGTGCACACGAGGGCGCAAAGGAGCTGTGTGCCCCATTCTCGACGCGGTCGAGCACGACGACTTCGTCGCTTGACTCGGTACCTCGGTACAGGCATCACCCTACTCGCATGAAGACTCTTCTTTGTCTCTGCGCGTCTCTCGTCGTCGGATGCTCGTCGTCTCCGACCTCGACGCCACCGATCGATGCCGCGGTGCCCGACACATCCGTCGCCGACACCGCGCCTCCGCCCCCCGTCGGCGTGGAGGGTTGCGCAGGTGGCCAGACGACCGTGCACAACTACCCGCCTGGACCCTACGCAATCGCAGTAGGAAGCACCGTCGCTGACTTTTGCTTGCAAGGCTACAGCGCGCCGGACAAGCAGACTCTCGCCTCCGTCGCGTTGCACGACTATTTCGATTGGGCCGGTACGAACGGTAACCCGATCTTGTTTCTCTCGGCTGGCATGACCTGGTGCGGGCCGTGCAACCTGGAAGCGCCGGAGCTGACCAAGACGTCCAAGGCCATGACAGGGCAAGGCGCGATCATCTTCCAAGTGCTGCTCGACGGCCCGACGTACGGGGTCGGCTCTACCGAGAACGATCTGAAGGCGTGGGACACGCAATACAAGCCGCCGTTCTGGCTGGTGATGGATCCGGATCGGATCACAGCCGACTATTTTCCGGCTCCCCATCCTCCTGGACTGCTGATCGACACGAAGACCATGAAGGTGCTCAAGAGCATGCATGGCTACGAGACCACTGCTCAGCTCACAGCGCTCCTGACGAAGTGTGTGAGCGACAGCACCTTGTGCAAGTGAGTCGCAGACTTGATTCGTTGGCTGCGAATCCTCGGTAGCGGGTTACTGCTCGCGTCGTGTTCGACAGCCGCGATGCACTCGCCGCTCGACGCGGGAGAGGATGAAGGAGCAAGCGACTCGGCGGCCATCGACGCTGCGATCGTCGACGTCGCGCAACCCGTTGACGCCGCGCCTCCGGTCCTTCCATCCAAGCTCTCGACCACGGGGCTGTACTCCGATATCGGCCCTGGGACGATCGCGACAGACGTCGAGGAATATGAGCCGAACTTCGCGTTGTGGGCAGACGACGCGACCAAAATGCGATGGATTCGCCTTCCGGGCCCCATCGACACAAGCAATATGGACCATTGGTCCTTGCCCGTCGGAACGCGCGCTTGGAAAGAGTTTCGCGTCGCAGGTGTGCGCGTCGAGACGCGAATGATCTGGCGCTGGGGACCGGGACCCGCTGATTTTCTCTATGCCCCGTACCAGTGGAGGGTCGACCAGACGGACGCCGACTTGGTGCCGGATGGAACCAAGAACGCAAACGGCACGACACACGACATCCCCCCGACGGGGGCGTGCATCGGATGCCACGTCGGACTACGAGAACATCTCCTTGGCTTCAGCGCGCTTCAACTGAGCAAGTCGTCGGGCGCGCTCACGTTGGAGAAGCTTGCGACGCAAGGGCGGCTCACCTCTCCTCCAATGACGACGTTCTCGCCACCTGGCAACGCGACTGAGCGGCAGGCTCTTGGCTATCTCCATGCAAATTGCGGCAATTGCCACAACTACGACGATGGCGTGGCCTTCATTACGCCAATGAGCTATCGCCTGCTCGTCGGCGATCCATCCGTCTCCTCTACGGGCGCCTTTAGGTCGAGCGTGAAGGTGCCGCTCGACGCCTTTATGCATCCGGGAATCAGCCTCCGCATCGCGCCTGGTGACCCTGACGCGAGCGCGGTGTCGTACCGCATGTCGGTCCGAGGATTTCAAGATCAGATGCCGCCGGTCGCGACCAAGGTGCCCGATGCGGTAGGGCAGGGCGCCGTGAACGCGTGGATCGCGAGCCTGCCACCCTAGTGTTTGTCATAGCTGCGGCGTTCGTGCCCCGGATAAAACTAGCTCGGGCCTTATATAACGAGGAGCCGGCTCCCGATTCGACGTCGCACTGACGGCATGCGCTGCTATCCTGAGTACGCCGTGCGCTTTTCGTTCAGCCTCCGCAGAGCCATCCAACGCGCACAGCGCGTCGTAGTGGGATTCGTTCTGGCGATCGTGATGTTGGCGAGCGTGCTGCGAGCGGGGGCGCGTTACTTCCACTGCGCCATGATGAACGCCGACCAGGTGGCGTGCTGTTGTTCGGAGCACGAGCAAGCGCCATCAGACGAGATTCGTGACAGGGACTGCTGCGAGCGACGGAACGTCGACCACCTTCCAGACGTTGTAGGGATGACGCCCCTCGCGCCGCAGACGTCACCCTTGGTCGCGACGCTCCCCCGTCCAGCCGGCCATCTCCAAGCGACCACCGTTGCGTTGGAGTGCCTCAGGATCAATCGTGCTCGCGCGGCTCCTCCCGATCCACCGACACCTGTCTCCTTGATGGTCTTTCTCACCTGAGCTTCCGCGAGTGCTCGCGGCCTAGCCGATTGAGCGCTCGCAACAGCGGAAGACCTCATTTGGGACCGCGATGGCGGTCCATGGAGAAGGCTCATGTACAGACCTCTGCTTTGCCTAGGAGCGCTATGGCTCACGGCATGCGCTACGACCGGGCGCAACGCTTACGACTCGATGAGCGCCGAGCTCAATCGCTCTACTCCACCGCCGGCTCCTGCATTGGAGGACGATATTGTGCTCGGCAATGAAGTGCTCGATCGGACGTTGCTCGTGCAGGCCGTCTTGCAACGCAACCCAAGCATCGAGTCTGCGCGTCAAGCGTGGCGAGCTATGTTGGCCCGCTTTCCTCAAGCGGGGGCGTTCGAAGATCCGACAGTCTCGTTCTCTGTCGCACCTCTCTCGATCGCGCCTGGTCCTGCACCACTGGGTTACAACATCGACCTAAGCCAGCGCTTGCTGTTTCCGGGCAAGATCGACGCTCGTTCGGCGATCGCAGCGCACGAGGCACAAGCCTCCAAGGGGGACTATGAAGCAACGCGGCTCGCGCTCGCCGCGAGCGCTGCGGCATTGTTCGACGACTACTTCGTCGCCGTCAGAGCTCTCGAGATCAACGCCAAGCACGTCGCGCTGGTGACGGACTTGAAGCAGAGCGCGATCGCCCAAATCGCGACGGGCCGAGGCTCCGCACAAGACGCTCTAGAAGCAGAAGCCGAGCTCGCCCATATCGAGCACGAGCTGCTGGTCTTCTCGAGCCGACGCGACATCGTCACGGCCGAGATCAACGAGCTCCTTCACCGCGATCCGTCAAAGCCGCTCCCATCCCCACCCAATGATCTCCCTCTCCCGCCAGAGATCACTACTTCGACATCGGACCTAACCACGGACGCGCTCGCTCGACGCCCGGACCTCGATGCCGCGCGCGCTCACATCCACGCTGAAGAGGCGCGCCACGTCTCAGGAGCGCGGAGCTATCTCCCAGACCTCATGCTCTCGACTTCGTACAACTCGATGTGGGACAGGCTCGAGCATCGATGGATGATCGGACTTGGGTTGAGCGTCCCCCTTCAATTGGGCGCTCGGCAAGGCGCCATCGACGAAGCTGACGCTCTACGGGCGCACGACGAGAGCGAGGTCCTCCGACTCTCTGACGCGGTCCGAGGGCAGGTCGCGATTGCACTTCATCGCTTGGACGAGAGTCGGCATCTCGCGCTGCTCTACGATGAACGACTTGTCCCGCTTGGACGAGCGCAGGTCGACGCAGCGCGCGGCGGGTTCATCGCATCGCAGAACAGCTTCTCCACGGTGCTCGCCGCGGAGAAAGGCTTGCGCGCAGTGGAGCTCGCCCGCCACGAAGCTCGCGCAGAGGTCGACCGCCGCCAAGCGGAACTCGATCACGCGCTCGGACGCATCGCCGGAAGGAAGGATGAGCCATGAACCGGCACCTCACCAGTGTTGCTCTGATAGGCCTGCTCATCGCAGTTGGGGTGTGGTTTCGGAGCTCCCTCATCGCGTGGTTCACCGGCAAGTCCATGGACGGATCCGTGGTCGAGACCCCAGGCATTGCTGTCCCAACAGGCTCCGCCGCGGTCGATCACTACACCTGTTCGATGCATCCCTCCGTCAACGAACCAGGTCCGGGCAAGTGTCCCTTTTGTGGGATGGATCTGATTGCGGTCACGAAGAAGCAACAGCAGCAGGGTGTCGTCGTCATCGACCAGGCCCGGCGACAGCTCATAGGGGTGCGGACTGGCTTGGTCACCGACGGCCCGATGAAGAGCAGCTTTCGCGCAGTCGGTCACGTCGCCTATGACGAGAGATCGCTTACTGACGTCAACTTGAAGGTGAAGGGTTGGATCACCAAGCTAGTCGCCAACGAGACTGGGCAGCGGGTCTCGAGAGGGCAGACTCTGTTCACGATGTACAGCCCCGAACTGTACAACGCAGAACAAGACTATCTGCTGGCCGTGCAAGGCGCCGCAACGACAGATGCAGGGTCACCCTTCTCAACGGCAGCTCGTCAACGACTTCATCTCCTTGGAGTAGGTGATGGAGAGATTGATGCTGTCACCAAGAACGGAAAGCCCAGCGAGAGTATCCCCGTTGTAGCCACTGCCAGCGGCTACATCATCGAGAAGAACGTCGTGGAAGGTGGCTCGGTAGAACCTGGTATGCGGCTATTCCAAATCGCCGCACTCAGCAAAATTTGGGTCGAAGCAGAAGTCTATGAAGCGGACCTCGCAGACGTTCGCGTTGGGCAGACGGCGACCGTGAACCTCGACTACGTGCGCGGAGCCACATACGAAGCGCGCGTCGCTTATGTCTATCCATCCGTCGACCCGAAGACGCGAACGGGGCGCGTGCGGATCGAGCTCGCGAACAAGGAGCTCGCGCTTCGCCCAGGAATGTACGCAAACGTGCAGCTCACTGCCGATCTCGGACGACGTGTTCAGGTCCCTGCGAGCGCTGTCGTCTATACCGGTCCCCGACGCCTGGTCTTCGTCGATCTTGGTGAAGGACGCTTTCGTCCTCAAGAAGTCACACTGGGTGCCGAGGCAGACGGCATGGTGGAGGTGCTCTCGGGTGTCGAGGTCGGAGCAAGCGTGGCGACGTCAGGCATCTTCCTCATCGCTGCAGAGGCACGCATCAGCACGGCCACTACCTACTGGGAAACTAGCGATCCTAGCGACGCGAGCGCGCGATGAGCGAGCCTCAGACTGCGAGTCACGGGTTCATCGCCGGCATCATCGCGCTCAGCGCGCGAAAGCCGTTCCTGACAATCCTGATCATCGCGGCGCTGACGTCGTGGGGTTGGGTTTCGCTCAAGCGCGAGCCCCTAGACGCCATCCCAGATCTCTCGGACGTGCAGGTCATCGTCTTCACGGAATGGATGGGACAGAGCCCAGATCTCGTCGAGGACCAGATTACTTATCCCATTTCCGCAGCGCTCATTTCGGCTCCCAAGGTGCAGTACGTGCGAGGTCAGTCGATGTTCGGGATGTCGTTCGTCAACGTCATCTTCGAAGACGGGACAGACATCTATTGGGCGCGGAGCCGTGTCATCGAATACCTGAGCTCCGTTCGCGCCAGACTTCCGCAGGGCGTCAACCCCACGATCGGTCCAGACGCAACCGGTGTCGGCTGGGTGTTCGAATACGCGATCGTCGACAAGACCGGCAAGCACGACCTGCAAGAGCTCCGAGCCATTCAGGATTGGAACATTCGCTACGCGCTTGGAAGCGTGCCTGGCGTTGCGGAGGTCGCGAGCGTTGGCGGATTCGTGAAGCAGTATCAAGTGAACGTCGACTCCAACAAACTGCTCGCCTTCGGGATCACCATCGACGAAGTCACGCGTGCAGTGCGTGCCTCGAACGAAGAGGTCGGCGGACGGGTCCTCGAAATCGCAGGCCATGAGCACGTCATACGTGGTCGCGGCTACGTGAAGCGACCCGAGGACATAGGGGAGAGTCCCATCAAGGTGATCGACGGGACGCCTGTTCGCGTGAGCGACGTCGCGAGGGTCAGCCTGGGGCCTGACATTCGGCGCGGCTTTTCGGAGCTCAACGGCGAGGGGGAGGCGCCCGGCGGCGTCGTCATCATGCGCTATGGAGAGAATGCCCTGAGCGTCATCGCTCGGGTGAAGGAGCGCTTGAAAGAGGTCGAGCGCAGTCTTCCTGAGGGAGTCAAGATCGAGACCACCTACGATCGATCGATCCTCATCGAAGATTCGGTCAGCACCCTCAAGACTACGCTCATCGAGGAGATGGTCGTCGTCAGTGTCGTCATCTTCATCTTCTTGCTTCATGTGCGCAGCGCGCTCATTCCGATTCTTACGTTACCCATCGGCGTCCTCCTGGCGTTCATCCCCATGCTGCAACAAGGTCTGACCGCGAACATCATGTCGCTCGGTGGCATCGTTGTCGCGATCGGAGCCATGGTCGACGCGTCGATCATCATCATCGAGAACATCCACAAGAAGCTCAGCGAGTGGGACGAAGAAGGTCGCCCTGGCACACGCCTAGACGTGATCGTCG
Organism: Myxococcales bacterium; assembly: GCA_025362165.1. Classification (GTDB taxonomy): domain Bacteria; phylum Myxococcota_A; class Polyangia; order Polyangiales; family Polyangiaceae; genus JANYHY01. The sequence goes on from JANYHY010000278.1 coordinate 14,165, forward strand.
CGGCGATGCAAGAGGTAGGTCCTTCGCTGTTCTTCTCGCTGCTCGTGATCGCAGTCTCGTTCCTCCCAGTGTTCACGCTCGAGGCGACAGAAGGTCGTCTGTTCAAGCCGCTGGCCTTCACGAAGACCTATTCCATCGGCTTCGCGTCGATGCTCGCCATTACGCTCACACCAGCGCTCGCGGTCCTAATCATCCGCGGCAAAGTGCACCACGAGAACAAGAACCCTCTCAATCGTTGGTTGACGGCGGCCTATTCGCCAGTGGTTCGATTCGTCGTCGACCATCGGTGGAAAGTCGTTGTTGGGTCTCTGCTGATCATGGCGTTGACGGCACCTGCGTTTCTTCGCCTCAAGAGCGAGTTCATGCCGCCGCTCAATGAGGGCGTCATCCTCTACATGCCCACCGCGCCTCCAGGAATGTCGGAGAACGAGGCCGCGATGATCCTACAATCGATGGATCGTGAGCTGAAGAAGTTCCCAGAAGTCGTGAGCGTGTTCGGCAAAGTGGGACGCGCGGAGACCGCGACCGATCCGGCACCTCTGGGCATGATGGAGACCGTCGTCGTCCTCAAGCCGCGAGCCGAGTGGCGCAAGGGACTTCGTTGGGACGACCTGATTCGGGAGATGGATGAAAAGCTGCACTACCCAGGGATGCCGAACGTCTTCTGGATGCCCATCCAAACACGCACCGAGATGCTCTCGACTGGAGTGCGCAGCCCTCTTGGGATTCAAGTGTTTGGCGACGACCTTCAGTCGATTGAGAAGGGAGCGATTGAGGTCGAGCACGCCGTGGCGCGCGTACCCGGCACACGCAGCGCTTTCGCGGAACGCTCGACCGGAGGCTTCTACATCGATTTTGAGGTCAACCGCGCCGAGGCAGCTCGTCAGGGGCTCAGCGTGGCCGACATCAACAAGGTCGTCGCCTCGGCGATCGGTGGCGAGAACGTGTCGGAGACCGTCGAGGGCCGCGAGCGTTACCCCATCAACGTGCGTTATGCGCGTGAGCTCCGCGACGATCCGGAGCTCCTCGGCCGCATCCTCATCGGCACTCCAACCGGTGCTCAGATCCCCTTGTCCCAGGTGACGACTATCCGAACCGTGCTTGGACCCCCCATGATTCGTAGCGAAGGCGGCAAGCTCGTCGGCTTCGTCTTCGTCGATACAGATCGCCCAATCGGCGATTACGTCGCCGACGCCAAGCAAGTCGTCGCCCGCGACGCCAAGCTACCGCCAGGTACGCGGCTCGAGTGGGTGGGGCAGTTCAAGTATCTCGAGCGCGCTACCGAACGACTCGAATGGGTGATCCCTCTGACACTCGTGATCGTCTTCCTACTTTTGTATCTCAACACGAAGTCGATCGCCGAATCAGTGATCGTCATGCTCGCCGTGCCCTTCTCGCTCGTGGGGGCCATCTGGCTATTGTTCCTCTTGCACTACAACTTGAGCGTCGCCGTTTGGGTGGGGATCATCGCGCTCGCAGGCCTGGATGCAGAGACTGGAGTAGTGATGATGCTCTACCTCACGCTCGCCTACGATCGCCATCGGCGTGAAGGACTGACTGACTTGCGCGAGACGATCGTCGAAGGCGCCGCGAAGCGGTTGCGTCCAAAGCTGATGACGGTCGCTACGATGATCGTCGGTCTTCTTCCGGTTCTCTGGAGCACCGGAACTGGCGCCGACGTGATGAAGCGGATCGCAGCGCCGATGGTAGGCGGTCTCGTCACGTCGTTCCTCCTCGAGTTGTTGGTCTACCCCGCGCTCTTCGCGATTTGGAAGGGTGGGTCGATCCGCTCCACATGACGTGAGCGGGCGTTCGGCTTATCCTCGCGGGCGCATGAACAACCACTCCATCGCCGCGCTCGTGCTCACTCTCCTCGTCGCCTGCGACGATCCCAAAGACAAAGAGGTCGCGGACACTTCGCCTTCGGTGACCGCGACGGTCGCGACGTCTGCGCCAACGCCTGTGGTCACTGCGTCTGCGCCCGTGAAGAAGAAAGAGTGGAAGTGCACCGACTCGCCGACTGTCGATTTTCAAGGAGACGACCCGCTCGAGAAGGAAGTGCGCCTCAAAGTGACCAAGCCCAAGGGTGATGTCACTGTCGCGGATCTACGCACGGTCAAGAGCATCAACCTCACGAAATATGGGCCCACGGACGAGCTCAACCCGTGTCTGTTTCCCAAGTTCACGGCGCTGCACGATCTGTTCGTCGCGCAAGGAAACCTGGAGGACCTGAAGCCCCTCTCTACGCTGACCCAGCTCGTGTCGCTGCGCGCGACGGACAATCGCGTGGCAGACATCAAGGCGCTCAGCGCGATGGGTCACCTCGATCGGCTCGATCTCTCGAAGACCCAGGTCAAGGATCTCACGCCCATGAAATCGATGGCGGAGCTCACCGAGCTCTCGCTCGACAACACGCAGGTGGACGACATCAGCGTCTTGGCGGGCCTCACCAAGCTCGAGAAGGTCACGCTGGTGAACACGATCGTCAGAGACGTGAGCCCGCTCAAGGCGTGCAAGAAGCTCAAGCTCCTCGACATCACGGGCACCTCGATCACCGACACGAGCGGCCTCGCGCCTGGTCTCAAGGTCAAGCGCGACTAACACTACTGCCGCAGGTCGCGATTTTGGGCCTCTTCGACGGCCATCCGTCCTCACGTACAGCAGTACGTTCCGGGCGGATGTCCGCCGAATAGACCCAAACTCGCTTACTGCGGCAGCAGTGTTT
>JANYHY010000287.1 GCA_025362165.1 Myxococcales bacterium
GACGACGCGAACGTCGACGCTATCGAGACGGCCGCTCCCGACCGACCGCACCTCGCCACTTTGCAATACGCGAAGCAGCTTCGCCTGGAGCCCGAGGGGCATGTCGCCGATCTCGTCGAGGAACAGCGTGCCGCCGCTCGCGCGCTCGAACTTGCCGCGTCGCTGCTTGGTCGCGCCCGTGAAAGCGCCGGCCTCGTGACCGAAGAGCTCGCTCTCGATCAGCTCGCTCGGCAGCGCGGCGCAGTTGAGCTTCTCGAGCGGACCCTTGCTTCGCGGAGAGAGCTCGTGAATCGCGCGCGCCACGAGCTCCTTGCCGGTCCCGCGCTCACCGGTGACGAGCACTGTCGCTTGTGTCTTGGCCGCCCGCGCGATTTGTTCGAGCAACCTCTTGATCGCCGCGCTGTCGCCCACGAGCTCTCCACCTCCGGCTTGCGCGCGCAGGGCTTTGGCTTCTGCGAGCGCTCGATCGAGGCGCAGCGCGGTCTCGATCGCGATCAGCAGGGCATCGGTGTTGAGCGGCTTCTCTAGAAAGTTGAGCGCGCCTAGGCGCGTGGCCTGCACGGCAATGTCGATCGTCGCGTGTCCGCTCATCATGATGACGGGCACCTCGTTCTTGCTGGCGCGGACGAACTTCAACAACTCGAGCCCGTCTCCATCCGGCAGCGCTACGTCAAAGAGGCAAAGATCGTAGGAGCGCTTCTTCAGCTTCTCCTCGGCGACCTTCACGCCGCCCGCGACGTCCACGCCATACCCCTCGAGCGACAGCGCCTTCTGGAGCGTGGTCAGGATGGTGGGCTCGTCGTCGACGACGAGTAGATGCGCCCGAGGCATGCGCGCATCATCGCAGAAAGCGCTTCCCAACGTGGGCCAAACGGGACAAAAGTGGCGCGGTGATGACCTCGACCAAGCCCCGAACCCTCTCGATCGCCGCCTTATCCATCTTCGCCGTGATGCTCGGCTCCGCAGCCGCGCGCGCCGAGGACAAGAAAGAAGAGAAGAAAGAGGAGAAGAAAGAGGAGAAGAAAGAGGCCGCGGACGCCGACAAGAAAGAGGACGCCGCAGAGGAAGCCAAAGAGGGCGAGGAAGAGGAGCCTGGCTTCATGCTCGGCATCGAGGCGGTGACCGGCTTCGGCAAGGTCGAGGCGCTCAACCTCAAACCAGCGACCTCGCTTGGAACGCTTGGCTACGAGCGGGCGCAGACGTCCGCGGTCGTCGTCTCGCCGATCGCGTCGTTCAGCTTCCCAGTGACCAAGCACGTTCGCTTGGGAGCGCTGTTCCCTTTCGTGATCGGCTCGCTGACCCCCGCCGATGACAAGTCGCGCGGCGCGGCGAACTGGGGCAACATCGAGCTCGAGGCAGAGTACGAGCGCGAGATCTCCAAGCAACTAGGCTTCGAGTTCGGGCTCGGAGTCGCGCTTCCGACCGCTGTTGGCGACGAGCTCCCCGAGCAAGAGACGCTCGACCGATTGGGCGTCAACACCAACACGGTCTCCGCCGACAAGTTTTCGATCAACCACGCCGCGCAGTTCTCTCGAGGCGGCGAGGTGAACGGCCTGTTCGAGCCCAAGCACCTCGGGATCATCCCGAAGATCGCGCTCCCGATTCACCTGTCCAAGCTGAAGATCGAGCCGTACGTGAAGACCGAGAACTTGTTCTCGACCGTCGCGGACTCGCCGCATCCCATCACGGTCGAGCTCGTCGCTGGGGTGCGCCTCGCGTATGGCATCACGTCATGGTTCGACGCGGGCGTGCGCGCGTGGGGCAACTTCACGATGACCGCGCATGACGGACGAGACCTCAACATCGGCGCGGTCGAGCCGGAGCTGCGCTTCCACTATCACGTGATGCGCGCGACCATCGGCGGCATCATCCCGTTCGCCGGTGAGCCCGCGAGCCCTGGCTTCGGCGGTGTAAGGACGGGTCTGCTGTTCGCGTTCTGACATGCGACGCGGCCTCGGTCGCGTATGCTTCAGGCCAATCCCCATGCGTCGCACAGCCCCGGTCGCACTCGCGCTCTTGCTCTCCGCGCTCGGCGCGGCTTGCGGCGGCGAGCCCGGGCGGCAGATCAAAGAAGTCCGCGCCGAGCGACGAGCGCCTCCGAACGTAGCGGTCAGCGACGACGCGTTCGCGGGAGCGGTGCGCGACCTGATGACCACTGATCCCGACAGCACCGAGCGGCGGACGCGCCTCGACGGCGTGCTCGCGCGGCAGATGTTGCGCGCGTCGAGTCGGTACGCACGCAAGGACGACAAGGATCGGAGCCTCGCGGCTGTGATCGGAGGATTGTCACTCGTGCGCTTGGGCGAGCTCGACAAAGCGTCGCTCGGCCCGATGGGCAAGGACGCGCTCACTTCCGCTGTGCGTGATCTCGCCGGTCGCGGCGATGAGGGTCGCTCGCGCGCGCTATACGAGATCTTGCTGCGCCTCGCACCTACCGCGGATCAGCCCGACCTCCAGGGTCACCTCGACGCGATCGCGACATGGACGAAGGCCGGAAATGATCCCATGCAGCCCGTGACGTCTCTCGGGCTCCTGCAACGTCAAGCGATGGAGCGCCGCCTCCTCGAGCCGAGCGCGCAAGCCGTGGAGGACGCGGTGGCCGCGACGGCCACTTGGATCGAAGCGGCCAAACGGCTGCAGGTGGCGTTGAAGTTCGATCGCAACGCGCAGCCTTCGTACTCGGAGCGGCGCGAGGCGTGGCAGGCGCTGCAAGGCGGCTCCACCACCATCGTGGCGCTCTATCTCCGCGACGGTCAGGCGGCCGCGGCGCTCGCGACGCTCGATCGTCTTCGCCTGCGCGAGTGGGTGCGCCCCCAGCCGCTCGTCGCCGCGCTCGAGGAGGTCAAGAACAAGCCGAGCGCAGACACCTGGATGGCAGTCGCTCGAGCGCTCACGCCTCACACCGAAGACGGCAGACCCGTGGACGACGAAGACAACCCGGGGCTCGATGGCGATCTGCTGAGCGCGGCGATCTTCGGCTGCGCGAGCGAGGCGTATCGACACGACCCCACGTCGATCGAGGCTGCGGGTGTGCTCGCGGATGCGCTGCAACAGCTGGGCATGGCAGAGGCGAGCCCGGCGATCCTCGCAGACGCGGCGAAGGTCCATCCGGACCCCAACACTCTGCACATCGCGCTGGGTCTCTCGATGCGCTCTATCGCGCTAGAGGCGCGCGCGGACGACGCGGATGCGGCGCGCCGCACATACGTGGCGACGATGCCGATCTTGGAGGCGGCGGACAAAGCGCAAATCAAGCGCGACGACGCGAGCCCGGCGAGAGTGCGCGCGTTGATGGGAGACATCGAGCTACGCGAGGGTCGGCTCAGTGAAGCGCGAACGCTGCTCACGTCTGCCGCGAACGCCGAGCCGTCGGGACGTGTGCTGCTCGCGCTCGCCCGCATCGATCAGCACGACAACGACGCTGCGGAGGCTCTCGCTCATTTGAAAGCCGCGCTCGCGGCGCCGGACACTGCCGCCGATCCCGCTCTCCGTGGGGACGTGCTGCTCGCGGTGAGCGAGATCGCGCAGTCGCAAGGAGACGCCGCTGGTGCGAAGGGTCCGCTCGAGGACGCGTTGCGCGGGCTCACGCAAGCGCGAGGTCGAGTCACGGCGAACGATCGCGCGCGCGTGGAGCGGACGCTCTCGCGCGTCTTGGATCGTTACGGCCTCGACCAAGCCGCGTTGCGGGCATTGAACCGAGCGCTCGACGCGGCGCCGAATGACAAGTTGCAAGCAAGCCAGACGCTGACGCAGTTCGTCGCGCGAGCGTTTGTGCGCGGAGACTTGGCGGCGGCGCGGGACGGCTTTGGCCGTGCGGGAGCCGCAGATCTGGCCAACGACGACTTGGTCTATGTCGCCTTGTGGGTGCGCCTGCTCGAGCGCCAGCTCAAGGCGAAAGCCGAGCCCGGCCCCGATCGTGTGCTCGCGTCGATCTCGGACGACGGCCGATGGATTGGCCGCATCGCCGCGTTTGGCGCAGGCAAGATCAAGGCAGAGGAGCTCGTGTCGTCCGCGAAGACGCCCGCGCAGAAGACCGAAGCGCTCTTCTACTCGGCCATGGATCGCAAGGTGTCGGGAGACGCCAAGGCAGCGACAGACGCGCTGAAGCTCGTGACGGCGAGCGCAGGCGTAGAGCTCGTCGAGACCGCGATGGCGCGAGATCTCTTGAGCGGAAATCACACGAACTACGGCCCGCCTCCTGTCGGCGTCGCGATCCCCTAGAGAACATGAGCGCCGATCGCGCAACGTCCATTCGCAAGGCGCTCGACTGGGGGAGCCTCGCGCCTCTGCGGCTTCGCTCACGTCTGGTCGCCGAAGGCCTCTATGCTGGCGCACACAAGAGCTCGCGACGCGGCGCTGGGATCGAGTTCGGCGGCCACCGCGAGTACGCGCCCGGAGACGATCTTCGCTGGCTCGATCGCCGCTCGCTCTTGCGGCACGATCGCCTGCTCGTGCGCCAGTTCGAGACCGAGACCGATCGCGCGCTGCGACTCGTGCTCGACGCGACAGGATCGATGGCGTATCGCGGCGACAAAGCGCCCGGCAGCAAGCTCGCGTTCGCCGCGCTCGTCGGCGCTGCGCTCGCGCGTGTGGCCCTCGCGAACGGTGATCCTGTCGGGCTCGCGTTCATCGGCGGCGAGGATTGTCCTCCGGTCCCCGTGGCGAGCGGCCGCGAGGCGTTCGAGCGATTGATCGGCGCGCTCGAGAACGTTCACGCCGGCGGCGACGCGCGAGCAGACGCGCAGATATTGGACCGCGCGCTCGGTGTGTTGGCGCGCGCGGCGCGACGCGGCTCTGTTCTAGTGGTGCTCAGCGATCTGCTGGATTTACCGGACATCGCGGCGGATCGGATCTCCGCGCTAACGACCCGCGGTCGAGCGGTGGTGGTCGTGCGCGTGCTCGATCCTGACGAGCTCACGCTCCCGTTCGAGGGCACGGTGCGTCTGAGGGGCCTCGAAGGAGAGGTCGTCGTGGAGACCGATGTCGAGGTCATACGAGACCAATATCTCGCCGCGCTCGAAGCCATCCGCGCGCAATGGGACCGCGCGCTCGTGAGCCGCGGAGGTCGCCTCGTCACCGCCACGACGAGCGACGATCCGGTCAGAGTCGTGCGCGCGATCTTGGAAGCCGCGCGGTAAATCAGTGCTACCGCTTCTGACGTGAGCCTCGTCACGGCAGCCGCGCTCGCGATCGTGCTTTTCGTGGGGCTGCCGCTCGTCGCGCACAGGCTGCGACGACAACGCGCCGACGAGAAGAAGTTCGCCGCGGCGCGCCTCGTTCCACCAGCGCAGCCGCGCGCACGTCGTCGCGCCAAGCTCGAAGATCGCGCGCTGTTCTCGGTTCGGTCGCTCGCGATCGTAGCGCTCGCGGCGCTCGCCGCATCGCCGTTCATCCGGTGCACGCGCCTGTCGATGCAGCGGTCGGGTGGAGCGTCCGTCGCGCTAGCGATCGTACTCGACGACTCGATGAGCATGCGCGCGCCGTTTGGAAATGCGACGCGCTTCGAGCGAGCGAAGGCCGCCGCGAAGGAGCTGCTCGCCTCCACGCGAGAGGGAGACGCGGTCGCGATCGTGCTCGCAGGCGCGCCGTCGCGTGTGGCCCTCGCAGCGACGACGGATCTCTCGGCGGCGACCGCCACCCTGGACGCGCTCGTCGAGAGCGATCGCAGTACGGATCTCGACGGCGCGCTCGAGCTCTCACGCGGTCTGCTCTCCCAACTTCCACAAGTGGACAAGCGCGTCGTGTTGCTGAGCGATCTCGCGGACGGCAACGCGGACTCCGCGCCGCTCGGGCAGCCTGCTGGTATGGCGCTGTGGGCGCCGCTCGAGGAGATCCGTGTCGCGGTCGGAGACTGCGCGGTGCTCTCAGCGGATCGCTCGGCCGATCGCGTGAGGGTGAAGGGCGCGTGCGGGAGCGGCGCGTCGGCGCAGGGACGTGAAATGACCCTCACGTCAGACAAAGCGAAGAGCGTGGTGTTGGCGCACGCGGCCGCGCCTTCGGGTCTCACGTTCGAGGTGACGCTGCCCATCGCGAAAGACGCACCGGCGGCTCTCGTGGCGACCTTGACTGGAGTCGACGCCATCGCCTCCGACGACTCAGCGCCGGTGCTCGTGAACACGGGCGCGGCATCGATCGCAGTCATCGCCGAGACGAGCGACGAGTCTGTCGCGACTGGAGGTGCGCCCATCGTCGAGCAAGCGTTGACCGCGCTCCGCGTGGAGCTCGCCGTTCGCCCGCTCCCCGCGTTGCCCGATCGTGACGAGGACTTGGCGCTCTTCGCCGCAGCGATCCTCGATGATCCTGCGGGCCTGACGCCAGAGCAGCGTCGCGCGCTCGATCACTTCATCGCGAGAGGAGGCGTCGTCATGCTCGCGCTCGGTCCTCGTGCCGCGCAGGCGCCGCTTGGAGCGTCGTTCGAGCCGGTGCTCGCGCACGGAACGAGCTGGGAGTCCAACCCTGCGCCCGGAGCAGATCCATCATCGGCGAAGGCTGGCTTCGACGAGTCCGCGCAGAGTCTCGTGGATCTCGCCGCACCGTCGCGCACGTCGCTCTCAGCGGATGACGTTCAATTGCTCGCGCGCGCGCCTGCTGCAGCAACGTTGGTCGCGTGGAAAGACGGCGCGCCCTTGTTCTCTCGCCGCGCGATGGGCCGCGGTGAGGTTTGGGTGTCGACGCTACCTTTCTCGGTCAACACGAGCGATCTGGTCCTTCGCCCTGGATTTTTGGCTCTGCTCGACGCGTTCTGCGAGCGCGCCAAGCAGAGCGGGTCCGCGCGTCGAGGAGACGTCGGCGTCGCGTGGACGTTCGTGGGCGCCACCGACGTGACCGCGCAGGGGCCGGCGGGTCCCGTGCCGACGACGCGCGAGCGAGACGCTCCATCGATCGTCCCGCCGCTCATCGGGGCCTACACGCTCATGGTGTCCGGCCAGAACGAGCTCCACGTGGCCGCCCCCAGCGTCCGTGAGCTCGATACGCGCCCACGCGCGCTCTCGACCGCGGCGCAGACCCAAGCGATGGGCGACACACACGCGCAGGTCGACGCCTCGCCAGCGATCGCGATCGCCCTGTTGGCCCTCTTGTTCATCGAGCTCGCGCTGCGCGTTTGGGGAGCCCGCCTCGAGCGCCAGCCCGCCAGTTGATCGGGAGTTGATCTTCGGAGAGCTTGCCGATCGCCTAGATTTTGGCGTACGCGTGGAGCATGCATGCCACCAAGGTTCTTGCGCTCGCTCTGTTCATCAGCCTCGCGTCATGCCACAGCGCCGGACCCTATGGTCACTCTGTGAACTACGCGCCGCTCGGCGATGAAGAGGTCGCGATCAAAAGCGCACGCGAGTACGACCCCGTCATGTATCAGCGGCGCCCCGAGGAGTGGCGCAAAGGCTCTGTCATGTTGTTCGGCGTGGTGACGAACCGCTCTGCCGGTCAAGGTGGCACCGCCTACCTCACGATGAGCGTGCGCAGGCTCGAGCCGCGCAACCTGTGCGAGAGCTCACAAGACGAAGGCACCTGTCTGGTCACGGTCAGCGACGCGGACTTCGGTGTCGTGCACGCGCAGATCGCCTTCAAGGGTGAAGACGACGTGGGTGAGCACTCGGTCGCGGGAGGCTCGCTGCTTCGACTCGTCGGCACCTTCGGCGAAGACGTGGATCCGAATGACGGCGCGCCCATCTTGCGCGGCACCTACTCACGGCACTGGCCGCGCTACTTCTACACGACCAAGGCGTCCGCGTCACAGATGCGCCAGTAGGGATGGGGCGAGTCCTCCATCTTCCGGCGCTCGCGACCGCGCACTCGCACGCGTTCCAGCGCGGCATGCGCGGAGCCTCGCAGCGGCCCGGCAATCCGGAGGAGGACTTCTGGACCTGGCGGGGTCGCATGTACGCGCTCTCCACTTCGCTGACGCCAGAGTCGATCGTGTCGATCAGCCGCGTCGCGTTTCGTGAGCTGTTCTCTGCTGGCGTGCGCACGGTCGGAGAGTTTCATTACGTGCACCATCAGCCGGACGGGACGCCCTACGACGACAGGATGCTGCTCTCCGACATCGTGATCGAGGCGGCGCTCGCCGAAGGGCTTCGTATCTCGCTCTTGCGCGTCGCGTATCACCGCGCGGGACCCGGTCGCGATGCAGAGCCTGGCCAGCGCAGGTACTGCGATCCCAATGTGGACCACGTCCTCCGCGACGTCGACGCGTTGCGTGTAAAATACAAAGATAACCCCCGCGTGCGCGTGGGCGTGGCCCCACACTCGGTGCGCGCCGTCCCACCGGCTTGGTTGCGTCCGCTGTCGGAGTACGCGATCACGAACGCGTTGCCGCTACACATGCACGTCGCGGAGCAACAACGCGAAGTCGACGAATGCGTTGCGGAGACGGGCAAGCGGCCGGTGGAGCTGCTCGCAGAGCTCGGTCTGTTGAACGAACGTTTCGTCGCGGTGCACGCCACGAACCTCCAACCTCACGAGGCACGCTTGATGGGTCAAGCGAAGGCGTTCGCCTGCGTGTGCGCGACGACCGAGCGCGACCTCGGCGATGGATTGCCCGATCTGGGTGCGCTCCGAGAGGCCGGCGCGCGGTTTTGCACGGGCATCGACAGCCACGTCATCACCGATCCTTTCGACGACCTGCGCGCGCTAGAGACGCACGAGCGCTTGCGCACGCGACGGCGTGTCACGTTCCGTCCCGAGCACGGCACGCCCGCCAAAGAGCTCTGGCGCGAGGGCTCTACATCGGGCGCGATCGCATGCGGCTTCGACGACTCCGGCGGAGAGATCTCGATCGATCTCGATCACCCGAGCCTCGAGCTAGTGGCAGACGACGAGCTCCTCGACGCGATCGTCTTCAGCGGGAGCCCCTCTCTCGTTCTTGGTTGAGCGACGAGAAGATCGCCGAGCCGTCCAGGAGCATTTTGGTTTGGCGCGTTTCGCGGTAGATCCTGGCTCTGCCGATGGTTACCGCGAGCACGCACGACGTTGAAGCGCGCGTGAAAGAAGCGCTCGATCTGGTGCCCACGTTGGCGCGGCAGCTTCGACGAACTTTCGGAGAGCGCATCGACCTCGACGATCTCCGCTCCGCGGGCCAAGAGGCGCTCGTGGTCGCCGCGCAGCGATTCGACGCCTCGCGTGGCGTACCGTTTCGGCGTTGGGCGAACCTGCGAATTCGCGGAGGGATGATCGACAGCCTCCGCAAAGGCGGCAACATGCCTCGTCGCGTCTACGCGGAGCTCCGCGCGATCGAGGCCGGCGATTTGGTGCAAGATACATACATCGAAGAAGACGCCGCCAAGCCGACGCCCACGCCGCAGCAAGCCGACGTGAACCTCACGACCTACCTCGCCAACATGGCCACAGCGATGGCGCTCGGTCTGCTCTCGGCCCCTACGCCGACTGGGAATCCGGAACACGCCCCCCACCCCGAGCGCCCGGCGGACGAGTCGATCGAGCAAAATCAACTCATGAAGGTGCTCCTCGAGGTGATCGACTCGCGCCCAGAGGCCGAGCGTGCGCTGATCCGCAGACACTACTTCGACGGCCTCAAGTTCGAAGAGGTCGCGCGGGAGCTAGGCCTCTCCAAGAGCTGGGCGAGCCGCCTGCACGCGCGGGCGATCGAGGGCGTTCGTCAGACGCTCATCGACCGCGAGCTGTTGTAGGGCGCGCAACTTCTGTCTTCACGGGTCGAACGGTGATCACCGGAGAGTCCACATGCCCATTCACCTCGGCGAGCGCCCGCCCGCGCCGCCGCCCGCGACCGTTTCCACGTCAACCATTGCGCCATCAAGGACCACCCCGACCGAGCCGTCCGCGTTCTCGCGACTAGTGTCCAGCCTCGGCAAGGAGGTGCAGCGCGGCGAGGAGGTGGTGCGCGACGCCGTGGCCGCGACTCACGCTGGACGTGATCTCGGCGCGACGGAGTTGCTGGCGCTGCAAGCGGGCGTGTATCGCTACAGCGAAGTGGTCGACCTCGCGGCAAAGCTCGTGGACCGCGCATCGAGCGACGTGAAGACCGTGATTCAAGGGCAGTGATCGCGTACCTTGTGCTGGGTGAGCCGTGAGCGTGTGCTGATCGCGATGAGCGGCGGGGTGGACTCCTCGCTCGCGGCGGCGCGCCTGCTCGACGCTGGCTACGACGTGGTCGGCTGCACGTTGCACCTCTGGGATTACCCGGATGATGGCTCGAACGAAGCTCGATGCTGCGCGCCTGAAGACCAGTACGATGCGCGCCGCACGGCTGACGTGCTCGGCTTTCCGCACTATTCGTTCGATCGACGCGAGCTCTTTTCGCGAGTCGTCGTGGAGCCGTTCGTCGAGGCCTACCTCGCTGGGGAGACACCGAGCCCATGCACGACGTGCAACCGCGGCGTCAAGCTGGGTGAGCTGTTCGCGATCGCCGATCGCTTGGGCGCGAGCAAGGTCGCGACAGGCCACTACGCGCGAATCGGACGCGACGGCGACTCGCCGACGTTGCTCACTGGCAAAGACG
>JANYHY010000327.1 GCA_025362165.1 Myxococcales bacterium
GTCGCTTCTTCATCGAGTCGCTCGCGGGCTCGGGCGGGATGGGGCACGTCTATCGCGCGCGCGACGAGAGCACAGGCGGCACGGTCGCGTTGAAGGTGCTGCGCGACGGCGTGGACGGCGCTTCCGAGCGATTCGCGCGAGAGATCTCGGCGCTCGCCGCGCTGTCGCACGTGAACGTGGTGCGGCACGTGGCGCATGGCGAGACGAGCGCTGGCCCTTACCTCGCGATGGAGTGGCTCGACGGCCATGATCTCTCCACCGAGCTGAAGTTGCGGCGCGCGCTCACCGTCGAACAGACACTGACCGTCGCGCGCCAGATCGCCGCCGGCCTCGGGCACGCGCACGCTCGTGGGCTCGTGCACCGCGACGTGAAGCCGAGCAACGTCTTCTTCGTCGATGGAGATCGCGAGCGCGTGAAGGTCATCGATTTCGGCCTCGCGCGCGACGGCGACGCGAAGTCCGAGACGACCAAGACAGGCATCATCGTCGGCACGCCTGGGTACATGGCGCCCGAACAGATTCGTACGACGGACAAGCTCACCGCGGCGGCAGACGTCTTCGCGATCGCGTGCGTCATCTTCAAGTGCCTCACGGGCAAAGGCCCCTTTCAAGCCGACAACGTGGTCGGAACGCTCGCGAGAGTTTTGTTCGAACCACCGCCTCGGCTCTCGGAGAGTGGCGGACCGGCGTCGCTCGCGCTCGATTCACTTCTTGAAGAGATGCTCTCCAAGGACGCGAGCCAACGCCCTCGCGACGGGGCGGCAGTGGAGGCGCGACTGCACGCGCTGATGACCGCGGGCGTGCCTCCACCGCCGAGGTCCGCTTCCAGTCTCGGTCGCGGCGAGCGGCGCATCATCAGCCTCGTGCTCGCCGGTGCGCATGGGCAGATCCCAACCGTCGATCCTGAGGAGACGCTGGTGCGCGCGCCGCACGACGCGCTCGACACCTCCGCAGCACGCGCAGCGCTCGCGCCCTATGGTGGAGAGCTCGCGCCGTTGCCCGACGGCTCGTTCGTCGTGGCGTTCGGCGGCGAAGGCGCAGCGACCGATCACGCCGCGCGCGCGGCGCACTGCGCGCTGTTGTTGCACAGCCTGTTGCCGAGCGCGCGAGTCGCGCTCGCTACGGGTCGCGCCGAGGTCGGTCAGCGGCTCGTAGGCGAGGCGATCGATCGCGCGGCGAACCTGCTCCGCGAGGCGCAAACCGGAGCGCACGTGTCGATCGACGACGTCACCGCAGGCCTGCTCGGCGCGCGATTCGAGGTCGTGCGGGCCGACATTGGCTTCTCGCTCCGCCGTCCGCTCGCGGCTCCGCTCGCCGCGCGTACGCTCCTCGGCAAGGTCTCCGCGTGCGTAGGTCGAGAGCGAGATATCGGGCGCGTCCTCGGGGCGCTCGACGCATGCATCGAGGAGGCCGAGCCGAGCGCGATCGTGATCACCGCACCTGCAGGCACTGGCAAGAGCCGACTGCGTCACGAGGTCTTGCGCGCCATCGAGACCTCCGAACGAGACGTCCAGGTCTGGATCGCGCGCGGCGATCCGATCGGTGCGGGCTCGGCGTTCGGCTTCATCGGTCCCGCGCTACGGCGCGCAGTCGGTATCTCGGAGGGAGAGTCGTTGCCGTTGCGTCGTCAACGATTGCGTTCGCGTGTCGCGGAGACCGCGCGCAAGAAGGGGTTCGACGACGTAGAGTTCGCGCGCATCGCTGAATTCGTTGGCGAGATCACGGACGTGCCGTTCGACGACACCGAGCGCGTTCAGCTTCGCACGGCGCGCCGCGATCCAGCCGTCATGGGCGATCAGACACGCCGCGCCTTCGTCGACCTCCTCCGCGCCGAGTGCGCGACTCGTCCGCTCGTGTTGATCCTCGAAGACGCCCACTGGAGCGATGCGCCTTCCATCGCGTACGTGGACTACGCGTTGCGCGCGCTTGCAGGCTCGCCGTTTTTCGTGCTCGCTCTCGCGCGGCCAGAGATCGACGAGACCTTTCCGAACCTCTTCGGAGACCGAGGGGCGACGACCATTCGACTCGCGGGTCTCTCGCGTCGAGCGAGCGAGCAGCTAGTGCGAACCGCGCTGGGCTCGGAGGTGTCGTCGCTCGTCGTCGCGCGCGTCGTCGAGCGCGCTGCGGGCAACGCATTCTATCTGGAGGAGCTCGTGCGTGCCGTGGCAGAGGGCAAGGGCGACGAACTCCCAGACACCGTGCTCGCGATGGCGCAGGGCC
>JANYHY010000333.1 GCA_025362165.1 Myxococcales bacterium
CTGCAGGCCAGCGAACAGAACGTAATCGGCCCAGCCCTCTTTGCCGTCCGCGAGCGTGGGCCACTCGGCGATGGCGAGGTTCTTTCCCTTGGTCGGCCGAACGCCGTGCTCGAACGTGAGCCGCTGCGAATCGACCTCCCAGCCATAGTCGCGCAGCTGTCGATCGATGAGCTTGCGCGTCGCCGCCTCGTCGAGGTCGATCGCCTCGCTCGCGTTGGCCGCTTGCTCGATCGCGAGCGCGAGCTGCTTGGCTGGCATCGCTTGTGCGGCCGATTGAAGCGCGATGAGCTCAGCGCGGAGCCTCTCGTTCTGCTCTGCGAGCGCGGCGCTCTTCTGCGTGTGGTCGGCCATCTGCTGATTGGCGAGCGCCTCCCAGATCGCTGCGTCTTCGTTCGCCTTCGCGGCACGCTCTTGCGAGGTCAGGCGCTCAGCGGCCTCCGCCTCGGCCGCCTTCCGCGCTTCGTCGATCGCTCGCGCCGCGGCCTCGAGCTCCTTGCCGCGCGCATCCATGTCGTCGCGAAGACGCTGAAGCTCCTCGTGCAAAATGGTCTCGGCCTTCTTCGGCTCGGACGGCGGCACGAACGGCCCGGGATCGAACTTGCGATTGTTCCCAAAGCTCCGCTGGAACCAAACCGCGAGCTCACGCGCCATGCGCAACTGGTGAAGCGCCTCGCGATGATCGGCTTTCGCTTCATGCACAGCAACGTTGCTGACACGCCGCAGATCGTGGAACAGCGTCCGCTGAGTCGCCCCAATGACGTTGCGATCGAAGAGCCGATCGATGAGCTGCTGCTGCTTCTCCTCGACCCCCACGAACAACCCGACCTTCGCCGCCGCACGCTGCGCCAGGAACTCACCGAACTGCCGAAGCTTGAAGAGCGTGACCGTCGGATCCGCCGCGAAGTGGTCCTCCGCTTGCGTCGCGAGCGCAACGAGCCGCGCATCATGATGCGCGAGATACGCAAAATTCAGGGAGGCCCGCTCGTTCATCTGTGTAGCTCCAAGCGAGCTTACACGGGAACCTCATCGACCTCGTCACTGCAGCCCAAGGCGAGGACGCCCACGACCGGAGCGGAAGCGCGCGTACTCTTCGTGTTCGGCGCAACGAAGTGGGAAGTGCGCAGCTTCGAAGCAGCCATGAGCGCAACTCACCGGCCGAAGACCCAACGGCACGCCTTGCCACCGACGCATCGACGCTGCCCGTGATGATCGAGGAAGCGATTCTCGACGTACTCGAACTCGGGACCCCTCTGATGATCCCACTGCGACCATCGAGGGTCGAAGCGACCTCGACAAGCTGCGTTCATTGCGCCTACGCTTGGAGTCGCTTAATCCACGCATGCGCCGTACCCCAGCTCTCAGCCTGCTCGTAGCGCTCTCGCTGGCGATCACTGGGGCGCTGTTCTGGCGCGCACACGTGAGCGCACGCCGCGTCGAGCAGCAGGCGTCGTGCACGAGCGGAGATCCCGTTGCCTGCACGGCGCTTTGCTCACGAGATGAGCCAGGCGCGTGCGCCACGCTCGGGGATCTCACGCGCGATGCGTCTCCAGATCGCGCCCGCGCTGCGTACGAGCTCGCGTGTGCCGCGCAGGTCGAGAAGTCCTGCCGCGAGCTCGGGCGGTTGCTGGAGACCACGCGTGGCGGAGCGGTGGACCTGGCGGCTGCCGCGCAGGACTATCGCAAGGCGTGCGACGGCAAAGATGAAGAGTCGTGCGGCTGGCTTGGGCTGCTCACACACACCGGATTGGGAGTCGCGCGCGACGACGCCGCAGCGGCACCCTGGCTCGACCGCGGATGCGCGAGCGGCGTCGGCGACGCCTGCTTCGCCTTCGGGGAAATGGCCGAGAAGGGAGAGGGTGTCGAGAAGAACGAGTCTCGCGCAGGGTTGGCGTACTCCCATGGATGCGCGGCGAACGAGCCGCGTTCGTGCTTGTGGCTCGCCAGGTCCGTGTCACAGGAGACCCGCCTGGCCACCATCTACGTCCGGCGCGCTTGCATCAAGCAGCATGCCAACGAGTGCGACGACGTGGTCTACGGTCCGTCTCCACTGGTCGACCCGTATTTCGGAGGAGGGGCGCTTGCGCTGCGAACCTGCCGTGCTGGAAACATGCGCGCGTGCTTGCAAGCCGGCATCGATGCGCTTGGGGACGTCCACGCGCCTCTCGACTACGCCGCTGCGACTGACTACCTCACACGCGCATGCGACTCTGATCCGAAGCTTGGTTGTGTGCAACTCGCCAACCTCTACGAGAATGGTCTGGGCACTCCGACGGACTCGGTCCGCGCACGGTCACTCGCAACGCGGGCGTGCGGCGACGCTGCGACGCACATCGAACACCAGTGGAAGTGCCCCGTCCCGCTGACGCTGCGAACTGGGCATGGCACGGTCAACGGCAGGCTCTCCTCTAGTGTCGTCACACGCGTGTTCAACATGGCTGCGAGTGGCTTCCCTGCGTGCTGGAAGACCCGCGGACTCACCATCGTCAACGGTAAGGTTGGAGTGAAGGTGGTCATTGACCGCGCTGGCCGCGTCGCACTGGCCATGTCGACGTCGCTGGAAGGTGTCGACGAGCTCACGGCCGACTGCATCATGAACGTGATACGCGAGCTCCGCTTCCCTCTACCGGAGGGAGGCATCGTCACTGTCGAGTTCCCAGTGATGCTGGGATTGGACACGCTGTGAGCCTGCCGCTCCCTATTGCGCTGCTGCGTCGGCGCGCGCGCAACGCCAAGAGCCCGAAGGAGCGGCACGACACTGCGTACTTCGCGTGGGAGGCGTCGCTGCGCCTCGCGGCCGCAAAGCACCCTCTGCCCGAAGATCTCGACGTGTCTGCCCCGTCGGCGGGGCAGTTCGCTCGCTGGCTCGGCACGCGCGACGACGATCCCACGCTCGACGACGACGCTACGCTCGCGTGCTTCGCGCTGCTCACGGAGATCGGCGCCGAGCGCAAGAGCGCGCCGCGCGCGGTGTCGGCGAAGAAGCTGATCGACGCGCTGCCCGCGTACCGCAATCGCGTGCTCGGCCACGGTTCGACGCGCGCGAACGACTTCTACCAATCGAGCGCGGACACGCTGCTCGCGTGCCTCGACTCCGCGTGGACGGCGGGCGCGTTCCTCTCTCCCGTTGACGAGCTCGTGTTCGTCGAGAGCGTGGAGCTCGCGTCGTCCGGCGCTCGCAAGGCGCGCGCGCTCTCGCTCATGGGCATGGCCTCCGAGGCCGAAGAGGTCGACGCCCCACCCGAGGACGTGCGGCCCTCGCGCGTCTACCTCCGCTGCAAGGATCGCTGGACGAGCCTCCATCCGTGGGTGCTATTCGAGGGCGGAGAGCTGCGCGAGCGCGTGCTGTTCTTCAACGGCCGGACCAAGGGCGCGCGCTTCCTGGACTACGTCAGCGGCGAGGAGCTCAAGGGCAAGGCGCTCGTCGATGCGTTCCCCGACGTGGACGACGCGCT
>JANYHY010000420.1 GCA_025362165.1 Myxococcales bacterium
GGCCTCCATGATGATCATGTCCACGTGCGCACCGCGTGCGACAGCAATGAGATCGTCTCCGGGTGCGAGCCGTTCGGTCCTTCGCGTCCTTGGCTCACGATCGCCTCATTTTCAGCCGGTGATAGCGATCAAGAGCTCGCGCTCGCGCTGCTTGCACCGGTGGGAGTGTCGCGGTGACGGATGCCCGCTAATCGCCTCGCGCGCTGCGATGCGATCGACGCGAGCGAACACGTAGAGCGAGCCAGCGTCGATCTCGCGTACCTCGATCCGCCGTTCGCGGTGGGCGTGGCGTTTGGCGCGCGCCTCGGCTCAGAGAGAGGGGTGCCGAGCTCGCGCGCGAACGGGCCCGTGGCCTACGACGATCGCTGGCCGTCGCTCGCCGCCTACCTCGAGTGGCTAGAGGCCAGGCTTCGTGTGATTCATACACTATTGTCTCCGCGCGGGACGATGTGGCTCCACCTCGACCATCGCGCGGTGCACCACGCCGCCGTGCTGTGTGATCGCATCTTCGCGCCGCCTGGCCAACGGCTTGGGGAGGTCATCTGGGTTCCGGGCAACGGGCAGAAGGCGCGCAAAGGCCCCGGCGCTACACACCAGACGCTGATGATCTACGCCAAGACGAGCGACTTCGTGTGGAACGGCGAAGACCCGGTGCTGCGCGAGCCCTTCGCCAAGACGAGCCTCGCGATGCATTTCAAGCGCAAGGACGCCAAAGGCAGGCTCTTTCGTGATCGGACGGTGAACGGAAAGACCTACCGCTACTTCGCCGACGAGGGCCGCGCGCTCGGCAGCGTTTGGAGTGACTGCCCCTCGATGGTTGCGAACACGCCGCTGCGCAAGGAGACGACAGGATATCCCACGCAGAAGCCGGAGAAGCTGCTGGAGCGCATCGTTCGCGCGTCGAGCGGCCGAGGATCGCTCGTGCTCGATCCGTTCTCTGGCTCGGGCACCACGCTCGTCGTCGCGGCGAAGCTCGGTCGCGCGTTCGTCGGGCTCGATGTCGGCGCGCGCGCGATCGCGACCGCGCAGTCTCGCTTGAGCGCCGCGGGCGTATCGTTCGAGCTCGTCAGCGCTCGTAGATGATGACGTTGTGGTAGCGGGCCTCGCCGCCGCCTGGATTCTCGTACGTGTGCGGGCGGTCTGCGGCGAACGAGACGGAGTCGCCCGCGGCGAGATCATGAACCTCGTCTCCGGCGCGCATTCGCAAGAGTCCCGCGAGCACGACGACGATCTCGTGCGTGCCCGACGCGTGCGCTTCCGCGGCGTGCGCGCTGCGTGGTGCGAGCCGAAGCTCGTAGATCTCGACGTTCGCGGACGAGCCCGCCGGCGCGAGTGGTCGGCTCTCCAACTTGCCGTCGGTCGAGCGCAGCACTTGCGACTCGTTCTTGCGCAGCACACTGACGCCCTTCACCGGCTCGCCCAACAGCTCCGTGAACGGTACGCCGAGCCCCACCGCGATCTTCCACAGCAGACCCACCGTCGGGTTGCTCTTGAACGTCTCGATCTGCGAGAGCGCAGCGCGGCTCACTCCACTCGCGCGCGCGAGATCGTCGAGGGACATGTTGCGCGCCTTGCGCCGTCTCTTGAGGTTCTCCGCGACGCGCCGACCAAGCTCCGCCGCGCCGACGTCATCTCCCTGCGTGGACAGCGACCGCTTCGCCTTCGGGGGATGAGGATGAGCCGCCACGTCACTCTGTTATCGTACGTGGGCCGCTCTCCTCAACTGGTTTGTGAGATCGCGGCGAGCCAGGGTGCCAGATCCGCGAGGGCGCGCTCGGCCATCATGGCGTACCGCTCGCGCTTCTTGGTCCGGCGCGCCTCGATCGGCGGGACGAGCGACCAGTTGATGTTGCTCGGCTGATAGTCCGGCACATCGCGCATCAGGTGAGACCGGATGCCGCCGAGCGCCGTCGTAGGAGGCGGCGGCGTGATCGACTCGCCGCGGAGCGCTTGCGCCAACATCACGCCGCACAGGAAGCCGCCCGCGCAGCTCTCGACATATCCCTCCACGCCAGTCACCTGCCCCGCGAGATAGACTCCTGGACGCGCGCGGAGCTGCATGCACCCATCGAGCAGCGAAGGAGCGTGAATGAACGTGTTCCGATGCACGCTTCCATGACGAAGAATTTCTACGTCTTCCAGGCCCGGAATCATGCGAAAGATCTTCGTCTGTTCCCCATACGTCATTCGCGTTTGAAACCCGACGAGATTATACGCCGTCGCGGCGACGTCTTCTTGGCGGAGTTGCACCACCGCGAACGGTCGTTTTCCGGTGTGCGGATCGGTCAGTCCCACAGGCTTCATCGGCCCGAACGCGAGCGTGAGCTCGCCGCGAGATGCCATCACTTCAATGGGCAAACAACCCTCGAAATATCTGACCTGCTCAAACGATCTAGGTTCGACCTTCTGCGCGCTCACAATTGCGCTAACGAAGGCCTTGTATTGCGCTTCATCGAACGGACAATTGATGTAAGCAGCGTCGCCGAGCGCGTCTGCGTTGAGCTCGCCGCTGTCTCCCTCCCCGCCCTTACCCCAGCGTGATTGGCGGAAGACCTTGGTCTCGTCGATCGAGTCTGCGCTGATGATGGGCGCGATCGCGTCGTAGTAAGCGAGCCGACCTCCGACCACGCGCTCGAGGTCTGCGGCGAGCGCTTCTCCGGTGAGCGGCCCGGTCGCCAAGATCACCGGGGACTCGGCGGTCGCTTCGGGGATCTTCTCGACGACGCGGTGCTCGACTCGAACGCGCGGGTGCGCCTCGAGCGCGAGCGTCACGGCGTCGGAGAATTTGTCGCGATCGACCGCGAGCGCGCCGCCTGCCGGGACCGCCGACTCGTCCGCGCACCGTAAAATGAGGGACTTTGCGCGACGGAGCTCCTCCTTCAAGAGGCCGACGGCGTTCACGAGCGCGGCTCCTCGCATCGAGTTCGAGCAGACGAGCTCGCAGAGCTTGTCGCCGTTCTGCGCAGGTGTGCGCGCGTGCGGCTTCTGCTCGACCAACACCACGTCGAGCCCGCGCTCGGCGAGCGGCCACGCGGCTTCGCAGCCCGCGAGGCCACCACCAACGACCGTGACTGTCATCCAGCGCGCCGCTTCGCGGAGAGCAGCGTGTTCTCGAGCAAGCAAGCGATCGTGAGCGGACCGACTCCGCCAGGCACGGGTGTGATCGCTCCTGCGCGCTCCGCCGCTTCGTCGTACGCGACGTCACCGACGAGACGCGTCTTTCCGGGATTTGCGCTGTCCGACACGCGGTTGATCCCGACGTCGATCACCACAGCGCCCGCCTTCACCCAGTCGCCGCGCACCATTTCCGGCTTTCCCACCGCCGCGATCAGCACGTCCGCCTCGCGGCAGACTGCGGGCAGATCTCGCGTGCGCGAGTGCGCGATCGTCACGGTGGCGTGCTCGGCCAACAGGAGCTGCGCCACCGGCTTGCCGACGATGTTGCTGCGACCGATCACGACCGCGCGAGCCCCCGCGAGCGGTGTACCCGCGAGCGCGAGGAGCTTCATGCACCCACGCGGCGTGCACGGCACGAGCGCCCTGTCGGCGCGACCGATCGCGAGCTGACCCGCGTTCACGGGGTGGAAGCCGTCGACGTCTTTGCTCGGGTCAATCGCGAGGATCACCTTGTCGCTGTCGATGTGCTTCGGCAAGGGGAGCTGCACGAGGATGCCGTCCACCGAGGGATCGTCGTTCAAGCGAAGGATGATCGCGAGGAGCTCCGCCTCGCCCGTCTGCGCAGGCAAGCGATGGAGGTTGCCACGCATGCCGACCTCGAGCGCGGCTTTCTCTTTGTTGCGCGTGTACACGACGCTCGCCGCGTCCTCGCCGACGATGATCACGTCGAGCCCTGGCGCGCGACCGTGCGCCTTCACAAAGTCCGCGACGCCCGCTCTCACCGTTGCTCGCACCTGTTCGGCGAGCTCTTTTCCGTTCAGCACTCGCGCCGTCATTGGCGCGAGAGGTTACACCACATTCACTGGCTCGAAGTGTCGGGGACGACGACGTCCGGGAGCGCGTCTGCGCCGCCCTCTCCGACAGGCGCTGGCTGAGAGCCGCGGTCGATCGTGCATGCGGGGTCCAGGCAGTCCGGCAGCGGCGTCGCGTGCGGGTTCGCGGTGGAGCACGCTTGGAGTAACGCCAGCACGAGCGAAGTGCTGACTGCGAGGATGGCGAAAGGCTTCACTCCTGCATTATGTAGCGGTGGGCGCGCGAAGGCTAACTTTGGGCGAACGCACGACGTGCACGATGCCCGAGGCGACGAGCAAACCCACGCCAATCAGCTGTGATGTGGAGAGCCCGAGGAGACCGCCACGGTCATCGCGGCGCAAGAGCTCGATCAAAAAGCGCGCGATCGCGTAGAGCGTCATGAACGCGACGAGCACCTGTCCGTCATACCGCTTGCGCGGATGCACCACGTAGTACGCGATCGCGGCGATCCCCAGCGACGCGAGCGACTCGTAGATTTGAGTCGGGTGCATGGGCAGGCTCGAGTGCCAGTCATCGGCGATGAGGTGCGCCTTGGCGTGCGCCTCGGTCGCAGGCGCAGCGCCGTGAGTCGCGGTTCGCCCTGGAAACGTGATCGCCCACGGCAAGCTGCACACGGCGCCGTAGCAGCAACCCGCGAGCAAGCACCCCACGCGACCGAACGCGATGCCGAGCGGGATGGCGAAGCCCGCCATGTCTGCGGCTTTCCAGAACGGGAACTTGTCTCGCTTCAAAAGAAAATATGCGCCGACTGTCGCGCCGATGAAGCCGCCGTAGAAGGTTAGTCCGCCGGTCCAGAACTCGGCCCACGCGAGGCAGTCCGAGTGACCTGGATGACAGACATCGCGGGCAGCGTCCCAGTGTCCTCCGTAAGCCGAAGACTCGCACGTCGCTTTGTCCAGCCGCCAATCGACCAGCGCGGGATCCGTGCAGAGGTGCACGAAGTCCATGAGGTACCCATCGAACAAGACGCTGAAAATACGGGAGCCCGCGACTCCGCTGAGGAGCATCGCGAGGCTCAAGTCCACGACGACGTCCGGGCTCTGGCCAACACGGCGCGCCCACAGCACACCGGCCGCGGTCGCGAACAAGAAGCCCGTGACCAAGAGGACGAAGTACGACGGGAAGCCAACGCCGAAGAGGCTGAAGAGCTCCGGTCGCAACGCTCAGCTCCCCTCGGCCGCTTCCTTCTC
>JANYHY010000373.1 GCA_025362165.1 Myxococcales bacterium
CGCGACTCGGAAGATCAAGCTCCCCGGGGGGCGCGTGCTCACGGCCACCCCCGGGTTCGACACGTACTGGCGCTTCGCGTGCACGCGGCAGGATGCGTTCATGCGGCGCGCGAACGGCGCGCCGCCCCCCTGGTCCGACGACCGGGTGATCGGGGCGCACCGGTTCACGAACGCCTACCGCGCGTCCGACCGCGTGAGCCAGTACCTGATCCGGCACGTGCAGTACGATGGCGGTCAATCGATCGACGAGGTCTTCTTCCGCACGCTCGTCTTCAAGCTGTTCAACCGGATCGAGACCTGGGAGCACCTGGTCGGCGCCCTCGGCGAGGTTCGCGCGAAGGGCTTTCCACGAGCGCGAGCGGAGGCGGCATTCGATCGGTTGATGGCCGCTGGCGAGACCGTTTACTCGGCCGCGTACATCATGCCGTCACCGGCGTTCGGCGCCGCACGGAAGCACGCGAATCACCTTCAACTCGTGGAGCACATGATGCGCGATGGCGCTCCCAAGAAGGTCGCGACGGCGAAGACGATGGAGTCGGTGTTCACCCTCCTTCGCGGGTACCCGTCTCTCGGCGACTTCCTCGCGTTTCAACTCACGATCGATCTGAACTACAGCTCCATCACGAACTTCTCCGAGATGGACTTCGTCGTCGCTGGCCCGGGCGCTCGCGACGGTCCTCGCAAGTGCTTTGCCGACGTGGACGGGCTGGGCGACGCCGACGTCAAACGGCCAGAACGGGGAGTTGAACGCGCGGCGCACGTGGTCACCACGCGAAGACTCGTCCGACGTTCGCTCGTCGGTGAAGCGCAGCGCAAAGTGTGTTCGCATGTTGCGGGGGGAGAGCTTGACGGTGCGCCCACCGACGCCGAGATCAACCTCGTCAACGCCTACGCGCGACATGCGAAGACCGAGTGCCGTGGTGATCTCCTCAATCACATTGTCAACGCGATCGGCTGCCTTCTTGCTCAACAGACCCAGAGAGTCGCGGAGCACGTGAATGTACTCGTCCATCACCGCTTGAAGGCACCCATCCACGCAGTAGGTCAGGACGCTCTGCCAATACGGGACACCATCGTCACGACTGCGAAGCATCGCCATTACCTCGACCTGGTTGAACAGCGAGCGGAACGCCCACGCTCCTTGCGCCGCAGCGTTGCGCAGCGCGAGCTTCTCCTCGAGTGACGCACCCACCACGCGTTTCAGTGCGCGGAACATCGCGACCGCTGGA
This sequence comes from Myxococcales bacterium, assembly GCA_025362165.1. Taxonomy (GTDB): domain Bacteria; phylum Myxococcota_A; class Polyangia; order Polyangiales; family Polyangiaceae; genus JANYHY01. The sequence continues at coordinate 1,230 of JANYHY010000373.1, forward strand.
CCTGCGACTGCGAGCTCGGCCAGCACGTCGAGCAGATCGTTGGGCATGCGACCTAGGTCGAGGGCCTTGCCGGTTGCGAGGTCAATCGCGGCTGCGACGTGCTCGGCCCAGAGCTTGTTGTCCCCGTCGTCATCGTCGTCTTCGTCGGTGAGCTTCTTCGCGTGGTCTTCGTCATCGTCGTCGTCGGGCTCTCGCCGCGACCAGACGCCGGCAAGATCGTGTTGTGCTAGCCACGCTCTCGCCGCCTCGGGCTCGAGCTGGCGATCCAAGAGCAGCGGCGCGGCCCAATACCAGCGCTCGTCGACCACACCATCATCGGGAGTCGCCAACTTCAAACGCTCGAGTCCGACCTCGATTCGCTCTTTCGCCAGGGCGAGAACATCTTCACGCGTTGCCGTGCCAGCGACCTCGGCAGCGAGTAGCGCTGGGTCGCCGCAATGGGCGAGGAACTGGCTGGGATAGAGCAACGCGAGTACCGGCATTCCGGTGAGGCGACCCTCCGAGCGCCCAAAACGCAGAAGCCCGGCTCGACGCTTGCGGGCCTCTGATGTGTTTCGCGCCTTCGGATCGTTCGCCTGCATTCGCCGCTCGGCCTCGTAGCTGAGAACGGCCGAGATGACGCGCGGGACGACGCGCCAAGCCACCCTGCGGGTCGAGTGACGTCGAGGGAGTCAACGAGATGAAGTTGACTCCCTTGCCCGTGTTCTTCCGCAGCTCGCCGACGTGAATGGGCAGCAGGGTCAGTCGCGAATCGAGAGCAAGGTGTGTCTCTCCCGGCGGGACCAATCGATTGATGTTCTGCTTGGCGATGTCCGCGTTGGAGCAGATATAGACGACGTCGATCCGTGAAACGCCCTTCTTGCGAAGGTGTTCGACGGCCTTGCCCGAGCTCGATCGCCCAATGGAAGAACCGCGAGAGCAAATTGCGAACGTGCTTTCGCGTCTGCCGTGAGAGCGGCTTCGCCAGTCGATCGCCGTGCTTGTGGTTCGTCATCTTGCTCGCGAGCTTTGCGAGGAACGGGCGAACGTCGTCCGCTTGATCGATCGACGCGAGCGGTCGGCGCGCGAAGGGAGCGGTCGCGATGTGTTTGTTGAATCGACTCTCATCGTCATCGCCGACGTTCGTCGTTCGGCGTCGGTGCGCGATGAACGCAGGACCGAGCGAGGCGATGCTCACGGCGTTGGCGCGCGAGATCCGCGGGTCGAGCGTCCGCGCCTTCAGCTTGTCGCGGATGAGGAGTGCGAGATCGAGCGTCGGAGCCGTGTCCGTCAACACGGTGCCGCCTCTGGTCACGCGCACGCGGAAGCTCCCGCTGTCGAGACAGTCGACGTTCGGCGCGACTTTCACTTGTTCTTCTCCGTAGAGAAGCCAGCGCGCTTCAGCACCCGTTCGGCGCGAGCGCTCGCGATCTCGTCGGTCGCACTCACGACCGGCGTCGCTTCGGTCGCACACACAACGCCCACGCTTTCGGCTGCACGTTCGATCGCGCCAAGCGCGTCGCGCGTCGAATCCCACAAGTCGCCAACATTCGCGATCACTGCGCGCGCCGTCTTCATCACGCGTGTGATTGCAGATGCCGCCAAGACGACGCGGTCTGGCGCGCAGGTCAAGCGCATCGCATCGGTGAGAGCCGACTGCTTCTCACGGCTTGTCCCGGTGCTATCTTCTTCCGTGGGGTTGCGCATATCAACCTCTCCGCCCCGCGGCTCGCCAGAGCGCGCGGGGCTTTTTCTTTCGTTCCTACTCTGACACTTCGTCGTCGCC
>JANYHY010000396.1 GCA_025362165.1 Myxococcales bacterium
GCCAGCCGAGCACGTCGCCTTCAAAGGGCAGTCGCGCGGCCGCGTGCAGGGAGATCCGACGCTCCCTTCTTCGTGACCGCCGCCGCAGCCAGGATCGCGACTCCCCAGCGCGATCAGCAAGCAAGCAGCGCCCAAGCGACTCACGACCTCAGTCTACCGACTGCCGTACCTGAAGGTCGTGAGACGCGCATGACGATACTTCAGCCGCCTGGAGGCGCAGCAGCGGGTGGACCACCAGCTGCGATCGCAGGTGTCCCGCAGCCAGCGCAGAACTTCGCGGCGGGAGCGACCTCTCCACCACATGACGTGCAGAACTTCTTCATCGCGGCGAGCGGCGTTCCGCACTCCGCGCAGAACTTCCCTTGCGCTTGACGTGCGCCACACTTGGCGCAAGTCGTCTGCGGTCCGGCGTGCGCTACGACTGCAGAGCCTGCAGGAGCGGCGCCGCCACCACCGGCCATGCCTTGCTGCATGTTGCCCGCCATGTTCATGCCGACGGCCATCTGCATGCCCATGCCTGCGACGCCACCTTCGCCGATGCCGTGCGTCGCCATGCCTTGACCCGCGCCGATCATCGCCTGACCGGACGCGTAGTTTTGGTAGTTGCCCGCGACGTTCTGCACGTAGCGCGCGTCCTGTTGGTACTTCTGATCAAGCTCGAACTGCTTGGCTTGCGCTTCTGCCTGAGCGCCCGCGACGCCGATCTGCTTGACCTTCACAGCGCGCTGCGCCTTGGCGATTTCGGCGTTGGCGTCCTGCAGACGCTTCTTGTCCTCGTCGCTGAAGTTGATTTGGTAGTCCCCCATCTGGAGGATCTTCACGCCGATGTCGTTGAGGTCCGGGCACTTCGCGATGAACTGCGCGGCGAGCTTCTGGCGAAGGCTCATCGACTGCAACACGGACTTGCCTTCAACCTCGCAGAGCTCGCCGAGCGTCGTGCGCACTCCATTGAGGAAGAGGCCCTTCACCCAACCAAGCACCGCGTCGTTGTCACGCGCCGCGGCTTGTCCCACGTAACCCACGATGAAGCGCACCGGGTCTGTCACGACCACGGAGAACTCGCCGAAGATGCGCGGCGTCACTTGTTCGCCGGTGAGCGGGTCCAGCATGTCGCCGATGGGACCGCCGAACGGAACGCTGAAGATCGGCGACGTCTTGACGAAGAAGATCTCCGCGATGAAGACGTTGCCTCCCGTGACGCTCGTGATGAGGTTGTTCAGGAACGGGATGTTCGACGACTGCAGCGTGTGACGCCCAGGCGGCAGAACGCCGACCACGCGACCGTCCTTGAAGAACACGGCGCACTCGTCGCTGTCGACGGTGAGCTGCGAATACATCGGGACGTTCTGGTCCGGGTGCTTGTAGACGATCAGGTTCTTCAGATGATCGGGGCGAGCGATCATCATCTCCTGCACGCCTTGCTTCACGAAATCGAACACTCCCATTCGGTGACCCTCCAAGATTCGGTGTGCGCTCAGCTCGACCAGGACAACGACTGCGCCGCGCTACGAGCGACGACAGTTGGACGAAAGCCTTGCGATGATAATTCTCATTCGCGCGCTCCGCTACCACTATAGACCCTCTCGTCACGTGTCACCGTGTGTCCGTCGATGGCAGAAGGGTCTGTCCAAGAGTCCTCCTTTTAGGGACACTGCTCGGACGTTATGCTTCCCCCCGTTGACTTAACGACTCTGCCGCCCAATGCGGCGCGCATCCTCGATCCGAGCGGGCCCGCTGCGTTGCGGCAAATGGCGGCGCGCGGGATCGCGCCGGGGTTGAAGCCGCACGAGGCCATCACGATCGTGGCGATCCTCTCGGAAATCGAGGGTGATCCCGCTGCGACGCTCGCGCGCACGACGCTCGGTGCGCTCCCGCCTCCCCTGCTGCAGGGCGCGCTCGTTCCGGAGTTGGCGCCTGGAGTCCTGGCGTTGTTGGCGCCGCTGTACGCGAAGAATCCGTCGATCATGGAGCGCATCCTCGCGCTTCCGCAGATCCCGACGGTGGCGGTGGCCGAGGCCGCGAAGGTAGCCAGCGAGGCCGTGGCAGAGCTGATCGCCACGAACGAAGAGCGCCTGCTCCTCGACCCGACGATCATCGAGTGCCTCTACATGAACAAGGCCACTCGCATGTCGACGGCCGATCGAATCCTCGAGCTTGCCGTGCGCAACGGCAAGGAGCTGGTCGGCATTCCAGCCTTCAAAGAGGCCGCCGCCGCGATCGCAGGGCAGCTCATCGCGGAGCCCACGGTGGAGCCGAACTACGATGACGTGCTCTTCGTGGAGGTCGACAAGCTCGCGCGATCGATCGACCCCGACAGCCACGACACGCACAAGGTCGACGAGGAGACAGGCGAGGAGGTGCTCGAGAAGAAGTTCGAGCCGGTCGAGCTGAAGCTCCACGAGATGAGCGTGTCGCAGAAGGTCAGGCGCGCGATGCTCGGTACGCCATCGGAGCGCATGATGCTCGTGCGCGACAGCAACCGCCTCGTCGCCGCCGCCGCCGTGAAAAGCCCGCTCATGCAGGAGAACGAGATCGTGCGCATCAGCGCGAGCCGGAGCGTGAGCGATGACGTGCTCGGGCACATCGCGCGTAGCCGGGAGTGGACGCGGTCCTACACCATCAAGTGCAACCTGATCATGAACCCACGGACGCCGTTCGCGTTCGTCGCCAAGCTCATCCCGCATCTGCGCGAGAACGACTTGAAGAGCATCTCTCGCTCCAAGAACGTCACGGGCGCGGTGGCGACTGCGGCGAGACAACAGCTCTCGCGCAAGGGAAAATAGCCTCGAAACGCGCGAAGCGGTGCTAATCACGACCTCGTGAGGGAGCCGACGACCCAGCGAGCGCGCCTGATGCTCGGCGGCCTGCATGCGGCGGCGCTCGCGCTGTTCGCGAAGGACTCTGCGACGGTGCACGGCCTGCCGCTCGATGATGCTTGGATCCATCAGGTGGTCGCGCGAACCTTCGCGACGACTGGGACGCTCGGGTACACCGCAGGCGAGCACGGCGCGAGCGCGACGAGCTATCTGTGGGCCACGTTGCTCGCCTTCAACTTCGCTGTCGTGCACGCCGATCCGCCTGTGTACACGCTCGCGCTCAACGTCGGGTTCGCGATCGTCTCGAGTCAGCTCCTTTACACGCTGTTGTCGCGCGAGCTGGGTGACGCCGCGCCTTGGTGGTCGAAGCTCGCGATCGCATGGTGCGCGTTCGCTGGCGGTAACGTGCTGTGGTTCTCCTACTCCGGCATGGAAGCGACGCTCTCGGTCACGCTCGCGCTCGCGACCATCGTGACGTTCTCCGATCCAAGGCAGACTCCACGCGGCGCTTGGCTCGCGGGGGTCTTCGCAGGCGCGCTCGCGCTCACGCGACCCGAGGCGATGTGCTTTCCGTTGGTGCTCGCCATCTTTCATCGCTCGCGTCCGCGCGCTCAGCTCCCGTTCGCGGTGGCGCCGTGGCTGATCGCGATCACCCTGTATTTTGGGTCGAACGCGCTGTTGGCGCACACGCCGCTGCCCGCGACGTTGAGCGGCCGCAAGTGGCTCTGGGAGAGCGGGACCGCGGGGATGGGACGCGCGGAGCTCGTGTGGGGACTGGTCGAGACCTGGCTCTTTCGATTGCGCAACTACCAGCTCGGGACCTCGAACGATTTTGCGTTCTACGCGTCGCTCGGCCTCGTCGCGAGCGGCGCGCGTGCGTGGTGGCGTCGCGGCGGCGTGGGCATGAAGATGGTCCTCGTCTGGGCGGCGATTCACGTCTGCGTCTACGCCGTGTTGATGCCCTCTCCCGGACACGGTGGCCGTTACCAGCCGCTCGTGCCGATCCTCTACTCGGGGCTGCTCGCGTTGGGCTCACTGTCGCTCGCCAAAGAGCTCGCAGCGTTGATCGCGCGCCCACGCTTCGCGCTCCCGCTCACGAGCGCCGCGTTGCTCGGTCCTTGGGTCGCGCTCACCACGGTCGGAGTCATCGACTGGCGCGATGATCATGCGCACGCGGTCCAGCACATCAGAGACACAGAGGAGCGGATGGGAGAGCTCGTCGACACGCTCTCGCCGGAAGTGAAGGTCGCGAGCTTCGACATCGGAGGCATCGGCTTCCGCGCGCACCGGCCGATCGTCGACGCGGGCGGACTCTCGGACGCGCAGGTCGCCGCGGCGCTCCGCGCTGGCAGGCTCGTGGACGTGCTCCGAGAGCGCGACATCGGTGTGATCGTGCTGCCCCTCGCGGAGGACCTCAACCTGCCCGACCCGGCCAATTTTGCCGAGCGCCTCAACCTCGCGCGCAACCCGGCGATCAAGCTGTTGCCGCTGCACGATCTCTCGACGCCAACTTCCGTGTGGCTGTCTGGCTTTGCCGCGACTTGGAACAGCTCGCGCCATCAGGGCATGTTCTCCATCCGCTACACCAACGAGCCCGGGCCGACCTACTCGGAGACTCGCGTCGTGGAAGTGCCAGGAGCGATCGATCCCGAGGGACTGCTCTCGTTCTGGGTGCGAGGTCAAATACAGCGCGATCTTGGCGCGCTCGCCGGCGCAGACGTCGCGGTCACGCTTCGGGTCGCTCACTCGCCATTTCCGCGGACCCCGCTGGGTTCGGC
>JANYHY010000399.1 GCA_025362165.1 Myxococcales bacterium
CATCCGCCGGCGTGACGTTGATCGTCGCCGCGAGCGCGACGCATGGCGCGAGGAACGCGAGCCCGAAGCCGACCGCGAAAGAAGACAAGTGCATACCGAACATGAGACGCCGAGATCGACCGGCGAGCAACCCGCAACTCAATGTTGGAGGTCGCACGCGATCGTGACGTGCACGCGCCCAATCCCCGCTGGAAATGCGCGCTCCGTGAAGCGTGCGATGCCGCAGTAGCGTGCGTCGACGCAGTAGCCCGACGCACCAGGATCTTCGCCTCTCTGGCATAGCGCGAGTTGATCACCTTCGAGTTGACGCACCTCGCAGACACGCATCGGCCCCCACCCACGATCGATCCAACTCGGCTGCGAAGTGCCATGAACGATTGGATCGCTCCACCCACGACTTGGGTCGCACGAAGGCACGCCACCCGCGATCGTGACTCGACACAAGGCCTTACCGTTTTCGTCGGTCTTCGCAAGAAGGCTCGGACACTGACCATCGACAAAGAACGTCGAGAACAAGCCGGTCGTCGGGGTTGGCGGCAACACTCCATTGGTGCGTTCCCAAGCCGAGAGGCGCGGACCGAGCCCTCCCTCTCCGACGACACCGAGTGATGCCGGCTTGTGATCGTCGTGAATTCGGTAGTCATCGGGTGAGCTCGGGCTCGCATCGTCTCGAGCGCTGACCAACGTGATGTAACGGTCCGGCGTGATCGCAGGGAGCTCGGCGACGATGCGCGATTCGTCAGTGTTGGTCGGCGAACGCTCTCCGTTCAAGAGTTGCACGGCTTGTCTCGTCGCCGCGAGCAGTTGGTTGGCATTCGCACCAGCGCTCGGTCGTCGAAGCTCGGTCACCAATACGTGTGAAAATGCAGCGACGTCGAGGGAAGCGAGGTGAACGGTATTCAACTCGAACGGTCCGGTGATGAGTGTCGGCTGCGACGAGCGCACCACGAACGCTTGCACGTGCACCTCGAACCAAATCGCGGGATTCGCCTGTGCGTCATCCCAGCGCGTGATCTTCGACAGCTCTTTGGTCACCTCGACTTCGTCGATCGAATCGCGCAGTCCCGTGCTCTCCACGCCGTCATCGACGACGACGAGCAGTGAGAGCGGCGACGAGCCACCCGTCAGATCCAGGACCATCTGGTCGGCGTTCCCATGGGTCGTCTCTGGACTGGAGGAGCAAGCCAACAACAACAACGCCAAGGACGCCAACCGATGCATGCGGAGTCACGGAGCAAGACTTCGGCCGGTGCGATCGGCCTCGAAACGTGGCACTCTCGAGGCCACAGGACGTCAACCGCGTTGGCAGTGCCACCTCGGTGTGCACGCTACGATTCACCTCACGGCACCGATCGGCTATTGCAGAGTACATGCACGAGGTCGACGACGAGCTGCGCGACATCAAGCGCGAAATCGTGGAGTCGCGCGGGCTCGTCATCAAGACCAACAACCTGACGAACGCGCTCAGCGCGGACATCAAGTCGATCGCGAAGCGCCAGCGAACGTACGAGCGGCGCATCTCGTGGAACAGCGCTGTCGCGTACATCGTGTTCGTGCTGGTCGCGTTCACCGCGCTGAAGTTCGCTTGGGACGCGCGCGTCGAGTCGATCAAGGGCGAGACCGAACAGAAGACACAAGAGAACGAGCGCCTCCACAAAGAGGTCCAGAAGAACGACGAGGACAAGAAGGACCGCGACCGCGCCGAGGCGAAGTCAGCGCAGTTCTACGAGCTGATCCGCGCCGGCAAGAAGGTGGAGGTCGTCGATGGCTACGAGGCGATCAAGAAGGAGCCGCTGAGCCGCGCCGAGCAAGCCGTGTTCGCGGACGCGGTGGAGAAGGCGCGCAACGATCTAGCCGCGCAGATGTACGAGCAGGGCCTCGACAAGGCGCGCGTGCAGCGTTGGCAAGAGGCCGCGACCGCATACGAGGACTCGCTCAAGTACAAGGACAACTCCGCAATTGCGGCCAACGTGAAGCTCGGCCTCGCTCAGGCGTATCGCAAGCTGGCGCGGCCGCGCGAGGCGATCCCGCTCCTCAATCAGATCTCGGACGGCGCGACCGACAAGGAGTTGCAAGACGACGCGCTGTACGAGCTCGCCAAATGCCAAGAAGACATCCAGACCTGGAACGAGGCGAAGAACACGTGGCGGACGCTGATCCGCAGGTTCCCCGATTCGCACTTCACGCCAGAGGCGAAGCTATACCTGGCGCACCTGCAGGTGATGCACTGAGTCGTTCAGTCAGGCCACGAGCGTCTGATACGCCGCCGTGATCTGCGCGAGCTGCGACTCTAGCGCGCGTCGCTCTTCTGGAGTCGCGTGCGGATGCAAGTCTGGGTGGAGCCTGCGCGCGACTTGGCGGAACGCGCGACGGATCTCCGCTGGGTCCGCGCGCTCGTCCACGCCGAGCAATCGGTAAGCGCTCGTGGGAGCGCGCGTCACTGCGGGATTTGGCGTCTGCGGCTGATCGCGATCACGCGCGCGCTTGCGACCCGAGAGGAACTCCTTGGGGTCGAGCGCGTCGGCCGAGAGAGCTTCCTTGGGAGGTCGCACGGTCACGCGGAAAGAGATGCGCGCCTCCGCGATGGAGTCCAGCGCTCCAAGACGGAGCACGAGTTGTCTGCGTAGGGCGCGATCGATGGTCGCCGTTGGCACAGCGAAGTCGCGCACGAGCACTTCGCCCAAGAGCCTTCGTGAAGACATCGCGCGGAGCACTGAGCGCGACGCGACGCCTTCGTCGATCTCGCCCTGATCCCGGAGCAGGTCTGCGAGCCGACGAGACGCGCCATCGAGCTCGACCGCGATCACCAGACCGCGTGAGAGGTGCACGCGATGCGTTCGACCGCGAGACTCCTCGAGCAGCTCGATGGTCCCGGTGGCGCGCGCGCGGTGCGCTTGACCAAGGAGATCACCGAGCGTCGTCGCGCGCAATCGGCTGGGGAACAGCATCACCTCTTGCCATACGCCGACCCATTTTTGTGGCCAACTTACTCGCCTGCGGACACGACCGTTGACACGTCACGCATCAGCGATACGCAGGCATCACCGCGACAAATCACGGCCCTTACGCGCGCCTTGAGCTCACCCTTCCCGTGCGTCTTTGCCACCACGGCAAACGCCCACCGCCACGCCGCATCACGCGACTCCGTGGCATCGGACGGCGCCAGCCTCGCTTTGAGCGGAGTCACGTTCGGCGGGGACTCGATGACCACCACGTCTGCCCAGATCACGCGGGAGTCCGCAGGCGCGCGGACCTCTGCGTCGCAGCGAACGCGACCCGGGCCGGCGGCGGGCGTGCATGTCATCGCCGCGTCGAGGGGGACGGGATCCGCGGACGCCTGGAACGAGACCGCGGTCACCGTGACGAAGAGCCAGCTGAATCGTCTCACGGTCGGAGTATCCTACGCGTCACCATGCGCCGCCTAGCCCTTATGATCTCCGCGATGCTCCTCGCATGCGACGAGAAGCCAACTGCGAAAGTCGACGCCCCCGCCGATACGCTCGCGCCGAGTGTCGTTGCCGCGAAGCCGAAGCCTGGGTGGGATGCGGCGTCGATGCCGCAGCGACCAGTCCCCAAGGGCACAGCCACCGTGAACTACACGATGCCCGAGGACGTGCAGATGCTCGCGAACGGATACATGAACGCGATGGCAACGCCGCACCCCGAAGACGCGCTCATCGACGCGCCATTCGTCGCGCAGCTACAGGAGCAGCTGAAACCTGCCGCCGAAGCGTTGGACAAAGGTAGCAAGGCAGAGCGCGCGAAGCTCGGCGTGCTCGTGCAGACGACTGGCGGAGGTCGCCGCATCGACGTGCTCATGATCGCTGGCTGCGATGCGGACATGCCCAAGCGACTCGCGCTGAAGGCAGGCTACACGCTCGACAATCTGCTCATCCACGGCGTGCTCGTCGTTCGCTGTAACGATCACTCTGCGCAGTGCTTGCAAAGTACACGTGACTCGGAGGACGTGCTTTGCACCACGGCACCGCGTCACAAATAGCTGCCCGTGTGGCTCACCAGAGCCCGACGAACGCGTGACCTGCGCGCACGCACGCGACGCGCGCTTCATCGTCGCTGACCGCGCAGTCTCGTAGCTCCGCGTATGCGCCGTCGAGCTCGGGGGCGCGGAGCGTGCGAGACTTGGCACCGCGAACGACGATACCGAGCGAGGTAGGCGCGACGAGGACCTTTCCATCCGGCGAGCGCGGGGCGCCCAAGGACAAAGGTTGATTCATCAACGATTGGAGCACGGAGGCTCTTCCTTGCGGCGATACGAGGATGAGCGACCCGTCGACGATCGCCTCGAGCCCGGCCTGACCCCACGCGATCGGAGTCGCGCTGACCGGCTCGCCTTTGCTCCCCACACAACGACCTCCGAGCGCGGGCACGATCGGGAGCTCCACGTCGGTCATGTCTCCATCCGTGGTGGGCGCGAGCGTCGCGTGCAGCACGAGGCCGTCGCACGCGTTGTACGCCTCGATGAAGCGCGAGCCGCCGTCGGGTGAGACGACCGCCATGGACCATGGGCTCACATCACGCGCGTCCAGCTCGTCGCCCGTTTCTGGATCCATCCGGACCACGCCGTTCGCCGTGCGGACGAGTAGCTTGCCGCTCGCCTCGAACGCGAGCGCGCCCCACGCGGGCTGGCGGCCTCGCTCGATCAACGGCACCGCAGCGACTTGCCGCACGCTCGTCGCGCTGACTGGGGGAGACGCTTGCAGGATCCAACCCTCGGCGTCTTTGCCACGACTGGAGGTCTTGGTCGCTGGCGCGAGCTGCGCTCGTGACAAGGCGGTCGTGGCCATCAACGCATCGCCAAGCGTCGCGTACGCGCGCACCTCCGCGAGGCCTGCCTCCTCCAACGCGCGGCTGTTGCCACACGACAGCGGCGCGTCACCGAGCACTCTCGTCAGACGCGGCGCGCCTCCGTCGTTGCAGAGCGCCGCGTACAAAGCGCGGATCGCTCGCACGCGCGGCGGCACGCCTGCGGCCTCTTTCGGCTTCGCCGCGAGCGCCTGTGCGGTGGCGGAGAGGAGCCTCAGCGAGCCGTCCGGATCGTCTCCGTCGCGCGACATCCCCGCCGGACGATCGAACCATCCGAGCTTGGCCGTCGTGCGTGAGAGCGGCTCGAGCGGGCCTCCACCTCCCTCGATCGAGACTCGTACGACGACATCGTCAATCGTGTCGCCGTCGCGATCCGAAGCGTCGACGTTGAAGAAGAGCACGGGCGCGTTGGGAGGATCGATCACGCTCGCCGAAAAGTGCGTGCGCGCGGAAGGTGTGAATGCGAGCACCGCGATCCACCGCGAAGGATCGCGCGTGGGCTGCGTCGCGCACTTCTGGCCAAGCTCCACGAGCACGCTGCGCTTTCCGACCTGCGCGAGCCGACGCGTCGCTGTGCACTGCCCTGTCGTCGGCAGCGGCCCAGTCGCGATGGGTGAGCTCTGCGTCATGCCTTGAGGCGTGGACTTGTAGAATACAAGCGTTCCTGGATCGCCCGGCGTGGCGGCGAGGCGGGTGATCGCGACCACGTCCGTGGCGCCATCGCCATCCAGATCTCTCGCGAGACCGAGCTCGAAGACGGACCCTGCGGGCGCGCGCACGTTCACTCCGCCGAGCGCCCACTCGCTCGCGTTCGGGGGAGCCTTGTCCGCGGGTTGCTCGAGGAACGCGCCGCCGTCGTCTGGCGCGCTCGTCACCACCGGCTTGTCACCTGCGTCATCCGCGCCGCCTTCGCCGATCGAGTAGGGCACGTACGGGTGCTCGTTCTTGCACCCCTTGCACCCAGCCAGCGCGAACGCTGACGCGAGCGCGATCGAGCGAAGCGACTGCATCAGCGCCATCGAGTACACCAGTTCGGACATTGACGCACGTCAGCCTGTACAACGCTCGGCGCGCGTGGAAGCTTCGCGCTGTGCGCAAGGGAGCGGCGACTATCGGGTTCGCGATTGCGATTTTGGCGGCTCGAGCGGCCTTCGCGGCACCAGCGGACGATGTGCGCGCAGGGCTCGCCGCGAGGGCTCGGTCGCCTGGAGATGCTCGCGCGAGCTTCGATGTCGCCGCGAAGGGCGATGACCCGCTCGCCGCCGCCGAGGCGCTCTACGAGCTCGCTGACATGGATGAGGACGACCTCGCGTTCGCTGCTGCGCTCGACCACTATCGCGCTTCGCTCGCGCGCGCGCCTCAGTCTCGATATGCGCCGCGCGCGGAGACTCGGATCGATTACCTGCGCCGCCACGCAGAGGGCGACTTTCAGCCGCTCGTTCGCGTCGAGCGCGTCCGTCGCGACGCACACTTCGCGGACGCGCAGACGATCGATGCGCTCGCCAAGGACGCCGATGCGTTTCCACCGGGGCGCGTGCGCGTAGAGGCGTGGCTCGTCGTGGGCGATGCCTACCAGCGCCGGCTCAATCGTCCAGATGACGCTCTCATTGCGTATCGGAAGATCCTCGCAGACTCAGAGACCGATCCGCTGGCGCGCCAGCAAGCCGCGCATGACGCCGTCGACATCCTCTCCGCGCGCGGCGACTACGATGGCGCGCTCGCGTCGGCGATGGTGGTCGAGTCGTACGACACCGCGCTCG
>JANYHY010000414.1 GCA_025362165.1 Myxococcales bacterium
ATTTCTGATACTTCCGAGATGAGGTTTTGAAGACTTTTGGGAGGACTTTTCAGGTGGTACAAGTGGTTTTCTTGGACTCGAGATGATGGATAGTAAAAGGGCGCAGACTGTCTCTAATCAGATATCGCCGCGCTCGCCGGCGAGTATCGAGCGCGCGCCAAGGCCATCCTGCGCGAGATGGACGACGAGATCGCTCCGCAGCGCGAGAAGGCCGAGCAGATCGCGCGCGTGCACCTGCAGAAGAAGGGTCTCTTGAAGGCTGGCTACCGCGACGCCCAACCGCCGGAGGACGACGACTCGGTCGAGGAAGAGAGCCGCCCGCGCGCGAAGAAGACGAAGGGAGCCAGGATCGCGACGCCCGCAACGGAGTCGAGCGGGCGCCGCGTGTGCTCGGATTGCGAGACCTCGAACGAGCCGGATGCGACCTTTTGCAAGAAGTGCGGTGCGCGTGTCGGACCGGACGATGACGAGGCTGACGAAGAGCGAGCCGCGAACGAAGCGAGCGAGTCATGATCGGCAAGACGCTTCGAAACGGCCTGATCGCAGCCGCGATCGCGGTCTCGTCGACTGTGCTCGCGCAGGACTCCGACGCGCCGACGAAGAACGACGGTCTCTACCGAGCGCCGCCAGATCAGACGCTCGAGGACAACGCGCTCGCCGAAGGGACGATCCGCGTGACGCTCGTGGATCCCAACGACAACCCGCTGCCTGGGACGACCGTGACGCTCGGCGTTCTACAGAATTCAGTCGCGAAGGGTGAGAGTCGCAAGCACCTCACGCAGCCGACCGATCCCGCAGGCGACGCGTTCTTTCGAGGGCTCGAGCTCGGCAACGGCTTCGCGTATCGCGTGAGTGTCGCCAAAGAGGGCGCGACGTTTGCCGCGACGCCGTTCGTGCTCGGCAAGAGTCGAGGCACTCACGTCATCCTCCACGTGTTCCCCGTCACGCACGACATCAAGCAGGCCGTCGTGTTCTTCCAGGGGGCGCTCTTCGTCGACGTCAAAGACGATCGCGTGCAGATCCAGCAAGCGTTCCGCGTGTCGAACTACGGACCCGTCGCGTGGGTCCCGGAGAACCTCACGATCGATCTGCCCGAAGGCAATAGCGCGTTCAACGCGTCGCAAGAAATGAGCGACCAAGGTTGGGACTCGACCGCGAAGGGCTGCAAGCTGCGCGGCACCTTCCCTGCGGGAGAGGCTGACATTGGCTACTCATGGCAGCTCCCATACTCGGGCGAGCCCACTGTGAGCTTCGAGGTGATGCTCCCGCCGCACATGGCCTCGCTCGTCGTGCGCGCGGCGGCGTCGCAGCAGATGAAGCTCGAGGTAGAGGGCTTCCCCGCGGCAGATCCCGATCAAGACGAGCAGGGCAATCACCTGCTCGTTACAGGCAAGCAGGTCAAGCCAGAGGATCCGCAGCTCAAACGAGTCAAGGTCACCGTGCGCGATCTCCCAACGCCAGGCCCCGGCCGTTGGATCGCGACCGCTCTTGCCGCGATGGGAGTCGCCATCGGCCTCGGCATGGTCACGCAGAGTGGCCAAAAAAAGCTCGCTGGCAAGGGCGCGCGCGCTGCCCTCCTCGAGGAGCTCGTTCAGCTCGAGCTCGCCCACGCTGCTGGAGACGTCGGGCCGAAGACCTACGAGCGCGCGCGTCGAGAGCTCATCGACGGACTCGCGCGATGGCTCGCGGACAACCCGAAGCTCTCGCCAGCCCTGCGATCCTGATCACACGCCGAGCAGCTTGTTCATCGACGCCTCGTCCGCCGGCGTGAACGGGTACTCCTCGAACTGTTGACTGCTCACCCATCGGTAGTCGTGCACGGCGAGCACCTCGAGCTTGTCCGTCAACAGTCGGCACTCGTACAAGAAGAGGTCGACCGTGTAGTGCTCGTAAGGGTGGCTCACGAACGAGATGAGCTTGCCGCACTCGATGCTCGCGCCGAGGCGATGCAGCACCTCCCGCTTGAGCGCGTCTGCGTCAGTCTCGTTGCCTTCGACCCGACCGCCGGGAAACTCCCACATCAGCGGGAGCACTGCGGAGGGGCGTCGCTGCGTGATCAAGTATTTGCCGTCTCGCTCCACGACGGAGGCGACGACTCGAATCGTTTTTGCGAGCGGCATTTCGCCGTCACATCGCGATGCGGAACAGCTGCTGCCCCATCAAGAGCACGTCGCCCGACTGGAGATCGACCTGCGTGCGGATGCGCAAGAACGTGCCGTTGGAGCTGCCGAGATCGGTGAGGAACAGATGGCCGTTCTCGTACGAGAGGCGGCAGTGCAAACCCGACACGTAGCCGTCCTCGGGGAACAGGACATCACCACGCTCGCGACCGATGTGGATGCCGCTCTCGGGAACTGGGTAGGCGTTGCCGCTAGTGTCGCGGCCGATCACGAGAGAGATGCGACCGACATAACCCTTGCTCGGCGCGCCAAGCCGCTCCACGCCATCGGGCGCTGCGGGCAATGGGTCGATCGACTCGTAGCGGATGATCTCTTGGCCGATGCGAAAGACGTCCGAGGGTCGAAGCTCCATCGGGACATCGCGCTGCAGCTTCTTGTAGACGCCGTTGAGCGAGCCCACGTCCTTGACCGCGAGCTTGCCCGGACCCTTCGAGGTGAAGTGTGCGTGGCGTGGTGAGAGGTAGCTGTCACCCGCGAAGATCCCGCCAGTGTCGCGACCCAGCGTGATCTCCGGCTGATTGGGCAGCGCGTAG
Organism: Myxococcales bacterium; assembly: GCA_025362165.1. GTDB lineage: Bacteria > Myxococcota_A > Polyangia > Polyangiales > Polyangiaceae > JANYHY01. The sequence continues at coordinate 2,714 of JANYHY010000414.1, forward strand.
GTTCCGGCCTCCGAGCCGTCCGCGCGCAACGCGGTGAACACGACAGCGCCGGCGCCAGCAGCGACACCCGCCGAAGAGACGGAGCGCGGTGGAGGTGGTGCAGCCCCGCCGAGACGGAAGCCGCACGTCGCGCAGAAGACATTTCCTGCCGGGTTCGGCGTTGCGCATTGCGGGCACGGCCCCGCCGGGATCGCCGCGGAAGCAGGAGGCGCTGGTGGCGGCGCGACTGGAACGGGAACAGGCGGCGCAGCGACAGCTCGCGGCGCGGCTGCCGGAACAGGCGCAGTGACTTGCGCGGGCGGAGCAGCCACAGGGGCGGGCGGAGGCGCAGGAGGCGCGGCCACAGGCACGGGCGGCGCCATTTTCATGCCGTGTGGCGGCGTCTTTGTCGGAGCAGCGAAGGGCTTGGGGGCGCCGTCGCGTGGCAACTCCGCGCCACAACCCAAGCAGAACTTGTAGTGGTCCTGATTCTCCTTGCTGCACTTCTGGCAGGTGATCACGTGCGCCTCCGGCGTCTCTTTTTTCCGCGCTGTCTCCGCTTGTGAGACAGGGCTAGAAAGCGTGCGAAGTCACGAGTATTCATACCCTGACAACGGGGTCAAGCTCAGCGACCAGAAGGTAGCACCCTAACCCCCCTCGAAAGGCCAGAAAAATGCCCGCCGCCAGCTTTCCCGAGATCCAAGTCGCAGGACAAGGTCAGCTCTATGCTCGGTTCGTCACCTCACTTGGCAACATCGTCGTGCAGCTCGAAGAGCAACACGCGCCGAACACCGTGAAGAATTTCGTCGGCCTCGCGATCGGAACGCAAGAGTGGACCGACCCGAAGTCCGGGGAGAGCAAGCGCGGCGTGCCCCTTTATTCAGGCACGATCTTCCACCGCGTGATCGTCGACTTCATGATCCAGGGCGGCGATCCGCTCGGCAGCGGCCGCGGTAACCCAGGCTATCGCTTCGCGGACGAGTTCCACCCAGAGCTCCGCCACACCGGCCCCGGCATCCTCTCGATGGCCAATAGCGGTCCGAACTCGAACGGCTCGCAGTTCTTCATCACGGAGAAGGCGACTCCCTGGCTCGATAACAAGCACTCGGTCTTCGGCAAGACCGTGGCAGGCGCGGACCTCATCCCGAAGATCACTCGCGTGGAGAAGTCCGCCGGCGATCGCCCGGTCACCGACATCGTCCTGTCGCAGATCGAGATCTTCCGTAGCCCCACCGTCCCCACGGCCTGATCTCTTAACACTACTGCCGCAGGTCGCGGCAGCAGTGTTTTGGCTGGACCCGGCTGTGGAATTCTCGGTCGCCGTGAAGCTGCGGCAGTGAGTGAATGAGCACTCCTGTGTTGCTGGAGATGTCCAGACGGACAGTTGGACACCCCGCCTCCGTCGAGTTGCGGAGCTTGTTAGCTTGGTACCTACGCCCGGGGGCTCGTTAGTTAGTAACGCACCTCTGAGTTACTTTTATGCCGAGGAGGCTCGTTTGGTGCTATCCAACGGCTCCCTCGTCGCAAGGAGCTGCTCAGTGGTGCGTACGCTGCCTTTCTTCTCGTACGTGTTCGCGGCACTCTCGTTCGCGTCAATCGCGAGCGCGACAGAGCCGCACACCTCCGCGCGCTATCTGCCGTCTGCGAACGGTCGCGCGTCGATCGCGTGGGACACTCAATCCAACAAGCTCACTCAGCTCCTCGAGCACCCCTATCGGTACCCGTCCGCTGGCGTTCAGTCGCGCAACTTCGCGTTCGATAGTTACCCGGGACTTCGGATTGGCAATCAATCTGTATGGCTGAACAGCGTCGCGCCGCTCAAGGTCGAATATCTCCCAGGCACAGGCGTCGTTCATGTCGTGCGCAATTGGAGTGGGCTGACGATAGAGGAGCACGACTTTGCTCCTGTGGGATTGACCGAGAACGCGGCCTTCACCGTGCTCAAGATCACCCGCACCTCGGGCGCCGGGGCGATATCCGCTTATCAATTGTTCAACTATCACTTGGGCGCAGGCAGCCCGAGCCCGGACAGCAACAATGAGGGCATGGCGTGGAACGCGCAGCGTGACGCGTTCTACGAGTGGGGACCCAGCGGCGTGGCCATGGGCTACGGCTCAATCGCTGCTTCCTCACACCATGGCTGCTCTCCCAACAATCCATATTCGTCATTGTTGGCCAATGCAGACTTGGCCGACAACGCGTCGTCGAGCCAGAACGACGCCGTCGCTGGATTGGAGGGCTCGCTTGGTGATTTGGCCGTCAATGCGACCGCCACTGTGGGTTGGTTCGCGGTCCTCGCGCCAGACGCGCAGGCCGCAGCGGCGATCGACCGCGTGCGTGTGTGGATCGGCAATCGCGGACCGCAGAAGCTCTTGGATGACGAGGTCTCCGACTGGAATACGTGGCAAAAGCCAGCGCCCAACGGATCTACCGCGCTCGAATCGCGCGCGTGGTCAGCGGCGCAGGCCGTGCTGCGAATGGGGCAGGTGTCCGCGACGGACTCGACTGACGGTCAAATCCTCGCGAGCGTCGCGCCGGGACAATGGAACATCGCGTGGGTGCGAGACATGTCTTATGCGACAGTCGCCC
>JANYHY010000462.1 GCA_025362165.1 Myxococcales bacterium
CCTCGTCGTCTACGATGGTCTCGCCTTCGGCCTCGAGCTCACCGCCGCCGGCCTCACGCTCGTACACGCGATTGATCGCGTCGACGATGCGCTCTCCAGGCGCGACAGTGGCAGACACGGGCTTGCCGAAGAGCACGCGCACGTCGTCGATCGCGGAGGTGTCGAACGGGTCCGCGACGAACACGCAGACCTCGTCCGTCTCCGAGACGACGAGCACTTTGTGCGCCTTCGCGAACGCGATCGGCAAGCGCGTCGCGAGCGCGGTGGGGATGCGTTCGACGTCGAAGCTCTCCGTGAACGGCAAGATCGCCTCGTCTGCGAGCGCGTGTGCGAGCGCGCTCTCGTCCGCGATTTGCGCCCCCACGATGAGATCGATGAGGTCTACGCCCTTCTCGCGCTGGATCGCATAGAACGACTCGAGGCGATCTGCCGGGACCAAACCTCGCCTCGCGAAGATCTCTCCGTAGAAGCGCTGCTCGCTCAGCGCGGCCTTGCGTTCGCCGATTTCGGGTGCGCGCGTGGTCATCGCAGCTACCTCTCGATTCGATCGACGCCACGAATCGTGGGGACGAGGTTGATGTTCGGCGGCGGCGCGGGTGTGACGGTTCCGGAGTTCACCCCTTGAGATGCGCCGCGCGGCCCTACCGGGAGCTCGATCGGATCGCTCGGGAGGTGGCCCTTGATCTCCTTGGGTCGCGTGAGCTCGTCGAGGCGCGCCTGCTCGTCCATCGCGCGGTAGCTCTGGCGAATCTCCTCCATCAGCCCGGTCGTGCGCGAGTAGTCCTTCGGCGGCTGATAATCGGTTTGATCGCTGAATACGAAGTAGCGATCGAGGAACTCTTGGCGCTCTTGCATCTTGCGCTCGAAGATCGCGCGGAGATCGTTCTGCTCGCGGATGATGTACGGAGTGAGCACGAGCACCAGGTTGGTCTTCTGCGTGGAGTCCGTCGATTTACGGAACAGCGCGCCGAGCACCGGGATGTCGCCGAGCACGGGAATCTTCGACTGAGAGTGCACGACGCGATTGCGCATCAGGCCACCGATGACCACGGTCTGTTGATCTTTGACGACGAGCGTGGTGTTCGCGGTGCGCTTGGTAATAGGGACTACGCCGAGCGTCCCGACGGGCGCCTGGGCCTCGCTGATCTCCTCGATGAGCTCCAAACGAACTTCGTTGGACTCGTTCAAGTGGGGAGTGATCTTCACCTTGGTGCCGACGTCTTGGAACGTGGGTGAAGCGCCGCCGAAGCCGAAGCCGAATCCACCCGCACCGGGAGCGCCGCCCGACGCGCTGGGGATGCCACCCAAGTTGGTTTGACGCGGGACGTTCTCACCGACGCTGATTTCAGCCGGAATGTTGTCGGTCGCGAGGATGTGCGGTGTCGAGAGGACGTCTGCGTCGCCTGTCGTGGTCAGCGCTGAGAGCGTGACTCCGAACGCCGGGATCGACAGGCCAGTGCCGAGGAGGTTCTCCGTGCCGCTGATGCCCGGCCCACGAATGCCGAGCGCGAGGCCCTGCAAGTCGTTGGGGTTGGGCGGCAAGATAGTGGTCAATGGATTGAGGCCGCCGTAGATGAGCGATTGGCCATTACCTACTCCGGTATCTGCGAGCGCGCCTCCGTGGAAGTTCACGCCGAGCGTGTCTTCGCGCTTGACCGAGAGGTCCATGATGACGGCCTCGATGAACACTTGGCGTCGCGCCTGATCGAGGCGGTCCACGACCGAGCGCAGCGAAGCGTAGTCGCGCAGCGAGGAGGTGATGACGATCGAGTTGGTCGCCTTGTCTGCGCTGATCTTGATCCCGCCCTCGAAGATCTGCTGTCCGGTGCCGCCCTTCGCCGCGCCTGGTGCGCCTGGAGCGGCCTGCGCGCCGGCGCCTGCGATGATGTCGTTGAGCGTCTTGGTGAGCTCTACGGCGTCCGCGTGCTGCAGCGGCAACACGTGGATCTCGCCCTCGCCCGTCTGCGGCTGATCGATACGCTTGATGAACTCGAGGATGCGCAGGTACGCGCGCTCCGACGCGACGATCACGACCGAGTTCGAGCGATCGTCGGCGACCACCTTGGCCACGTGTCCGTCAGCGCCGGACGCGCCACCGCCCGCGCCTCCCGGCTTGGCGGGGCCCGCGCTGCCCTTCAAATCAAACAGATCGTTGATGCGGCTCGCGACATCCGAGGCCTGCGCGTAGTGCAGCGGCTCGATCCACATCGAGTCACCCGACGCGCCCACGTCGACCTCCTCCACGATCTGCATCATGCGGCGGATGTTGGAGCCGGTGTCCGTGAGGATGAGCAGGTTGCCCGCGGGATAGACGGTGATGTCGCCGTCCTTGGTCTTGAAGTGACTGAGCACGTTCGCGACCTCGTCCACGCCTGCGTGCGACAGCCTGTGAAGGCGCGTGACGTAGCGGTCCTCCGACGGCGCCGATTGACCAGGATCATAAGTGGGAGTCGTCTGCGACGCGATGCCGCCGGTCTCGACGATCTTCAAGAAGCGCCCGTGAGGGACGACCGTGAGCCCGTTCGTCTCGAGGATCGACAGGAATGCTTGATAGGCCTCTGCGACGGTCACCTTCTCGGGTGAGAAGACGCTCGCTTTGATGTTGCGGATCTTGCCGCCGAAGATGAATCGTTTACCCGTCAATTGTCCGATGACACGCACGAGCTCGGGCAGATCCGCGTCTTCGAGAGAGAACGCTACTTTGTAATTGGGAGAGCGCGGCTCGAACTCCAAACCCTGCTCGAACTGAGGGAGCGTGCTCGTGTCGCCAGACGCTTTGCCGTTGGCGTTCACGGCTGGTTTACCAGTGCCCGTGGCGGTGCCCGTGCCGCCTGGAGCCGGAGTGCCTGCGCCGCCTGACGCGCCGCCTGCGTTCCCAGATCCAGGACCACCGAGCGGCACGGTGGATCCGGTCGCGGGACCACCAGCGCCTGCGACGCCGCCGCTGCCCATGCCGGGAGACGCGAGGATGGGACGGAGCTGTCGCGCGTCTTGTGCGCTCGCTCCATGCGCGAACAGAAGTCCAAGGAGCGCACAAGGCACTACGAAACGGGAGCTCTTCATTTTGGCGGGTGCGCTCATTTGATGTTGTAATCGATGTTCATGTTGGAGCCGCGGCGGTTCACTTGAATCGTCAAGTGATCGGCCGTGCGCAAGCGCGCGTAAGCTTCGAGAGCCTTCTCTGGGCTGGTCATGTCGAAGCCGTTGATCGTCTGGAGTCGATCGCCGTTCTCCATCCCGAGCACACCGAGCAGCGTGTCTGGCCGCACG
>JANYHY010000466.1 GCA_025362165.1 Myxococcales bacterium
GAGCCGCTCGACAAGGATTTCGTGCGCCGCTTCTACACCGAACAAGGCTACCGCGGAGACGGCGAGCCGATGGCGCTCCCAGACGACATCCGCGTGGGCGCAGCCAAGCGCTACATCGAAGCCTACGAACGAATCACCGGAGCTGCGTTCGTCCCCGACACAGAGCCTCCGATCGCGCGCATCAAGCGCACCTTGAAATTGTAGGACCCCACATGGCCAACGCTCGCGTCATCGTTCGACTCAAGCCCGAGGTGCTCGACCCGCAGGGAGACGCCGTGAGGCGCGCGCTCGAACGCCTCGGCTTCGAAGGCGTCAAAGGTGTTCGCATTGGCAAGATCATCGAGATCGAGATCGACGCGCAGCACGCGAAAGAGGCCGCTCCCAAGCTCGCGAAGATGGCCGACGAGCTGCTCGCCAACCCCGTGACCGAAGACTTCGAAGTCTCAATCGATTAGTGCCTCAATTCGGTACTTGCCACTCGCAGACGGTGTGTGTTGCCGGGGGCGGTGGGGCCGTGCCGGTATGGAGTGAGTCTTCGTAGAGGACTGTCACTTTGTAGCAGTGCAGCTTCTCGTGTGATCGATTGCTCTCGGCCGCGGCGACCGCGCTCGCGAAGATCATGATGAACATGGCGGCGAGGACCAACGCGACGCGCATCACGCGGACCCGTGATTGACGGGCGATCGACGCGATCTCGGCGTTGTCCTGCTCGGCGTGCTCATTTCTGGCGAGAGTGCGGTAGGGCATCTTCGAAAGACTCCGCGGCTCGAGTGTCCTTGGATCTTAGCCGATCAAAGACTCATGGGTGTGGGCATGAAGAGCGCGACGTACATGAGCAGCGTGATGATGGCGATTACGGCGCGACCGAGACCTAGCTTCTCGGTCCCGGTTGGCGGGTGATCGAAGAGCTTGTGCGTTCGTAGCGTGCCGGCGCGGACCTCCATCGCGATGACGAAACCCAGGCCGATGAAGAATCCTAACCAAACGATGGGACGAAACGTGTCCCCATCGCCGAGCCACGCGACGCCGTAGAGGCCGACGAGCATAGTGACGCGCGTACGGATTGGGATGCTCGACTCGTCGGGCTTTGCTTCTGCGAACCGTGTCACCATCCCCAAGATCGGGAGTACTTGGAACGACGCTAGCCAAAACATCGCCCCGCGCACGTGTTCACCAAAGTGCGACCAGCCTGAGCCTGAGCGGAGATCGCTCACGACCCATGCGAGCACGCTGACGAGAAAGAACGCAAGCAGCGCGCGATGGAACGTTCGCGCGAAGTTGTTCTGCTGCGGACCGAAGAGCGCATACGCGACGTGACCGCCGTCCAGCTGACCCACGGGCAAGAGGTTGATCATCGTGACGAGCATGCCTGCCCACGCGCCGAACGCGACCGGAGACAACAGGATGTCGCTCCCCTCCGGCACCGTCGGCCCGAAGAAATGCTCGATCGCTCGCACGGCGAGCGAAGTGCCGAGCTGGCCGTAGTCGGTGTTGTCCAACGAGATGATCTCGGAGTGGCGCACTCCCCACGCGTAGAGCGGGAACGCGACAACGAGCCCGCAGAGCGGACCTGACGCGCCGATGTCGAGCAACGCGGCGCGTGTGGCGATCCGACCTCGCATTCGGATCACCGCGCCCATCGTTCCGAAGCCGAGCAGCGGGAGCGGGATGAAGAACGGCGGTGAGGCGTCGACTTTGTGAATGCGGGCAGCGATGTAGTGACCGCTCTCGTGGGCGACCAAGATGCCGAGCAGCGCCCCTGCATATTGGACCGCGTGCAGCCACGTCGTCGTGCTCCGCAAGCCGAGCGGATCGACCATCGCGCCGGTGAACACGACGCTCACTACCGTGAGCACGAACAAGATGACGTTGAGTCGAATGGAGCGCGGGGCCTCGATCGCGGCCGGCGGCTCGCTATCCGAGCGCTCCGTCGAGGGCGGCGGCGAGTCGCTCGAGTCGGGGGGCGAGCTTGGCATCTAGGATTCCGAGGTCTGTGTGGAGGATGAACGAGCCGCGCGAGAGCTCGGCGTTGGGGACCACCGTGACGGTGTTCTCTGGAGGAGCGATACGCGCAATCTGCAACGACAGCGCCTCCGCGTCGAGAGGATGCGCCTCGATGCGTGTGCGGCGCGTGCCTCGAGCTTCTGCGAGCGCCTCCTTCGCCAAACCAACGACACGGTCCGGATCGAGCGTCAGAGTGGCGCCGATCAGCCGCTCCGCGAGCACCACCGCGAGGCCCAAGGCGCGATCGAGGTCCACGTCCGCGCGCTCTTCCTCGCGCGCCTTCAACGTCAAGTAAGCAGCGGCGAACTTCGCTTGCTCGCGCTCTTCGGCAGCGCGCGTCGCCGTTGCGATCGTGTCGGACGCCTTCTGTAGCGCGTCTCTCTTGATGGTCTCTGCGCGCGCTTGCGCCTCTGCGACGATGCGCGCGGCAGCGGCCTTCGCCTCCACTTCTTCTCGCAGCACGCGCGCTCGACGCTCAGGCCCAACGATGCGCTCAGGGCAATTGATCGCGCTCGCGACCTTCGCTGAGTCCGCCCGCAACACTCTGCCTCTCACGATCCCCATGAGGCCTCCATCTTCTCGAGGTCGCGCGCGATCACGCCGAGCTCCTTCGCGAGCGCCTCCGCCTTCTTCTGTCGATCCGCGCGCTCGAGCGTCGCGCACAAATCCCGCGCGTTCGCCGCGGCGGCATCACTCATCGCCGCGCGCGCCTCGGTCCAAGGCTCACCTAGTGCCACGCTCGTCGCGATGAAGCCGCGCTCCCACATGATCGTCATGGATACGCCACTTGACGTCTGGCCGCACCTTCGTCAGAAAGCCGTTCCCCCAATGTCCGCCCAAAAGAGCGTCCTCCGTAAACACTTCGAACGCGCCAAGAACGTCCAGCCCACCGGCATCACGGGCAAAGAGCGCCCGGCCGACATCATCGCGACGATGTTCCCCGCGTACGTCGGCCGCCAAGAGCGCACCGCGTTCGAGCTGATGAGCAAGGTCTCGCGGGAGGACTTCTGCACGTTCCTCACGTTCTCTGGCGCGATGACGCCCGCGGGCTTGCATCAATCGTGTTTGATTCCTCTGATTGAGCGCGGCCTTGTTGACTGTTTGACGACGACCGGGGCGAACCTCTATCACGACGCGCACCGCATCATCGGCCACGCCATCCGCGAGATCGAGCCAAACGCAGGAGACCTGCAGTATCGGCTGGCGCGCATCATCCGCATCTACGACCTGGGCTTCTGGGAGGAGACCCTCTTAGAGACCGACAAGCTGTTCTCTGCAATCCTACGAAAGCCCGAGTTTCAAAGGAAGATGACGACGGTCGAGCTGCACTACCTGCTCGGCAAGAACATCGCGGAGATCGAGAAAGCGCTCGGCGTCAAATCGCCTTCTCTCTTGTCGACCGCGTACAAATTCGGGGTCCCAATCTTCGTCGGCGCGGTGCAAGACGGCTCCATCTTCCTCAACATCGTCAAGCTCAAGAGGATGCTCGGCAAAGAGTTCAAGCTCGAGATCGACGTCAACGACGACGTCTTCGAGATGGGCGCGATGCAGCACCACTGCTTTGGTCGTTTGAAGAAGAAGATGGCGATCTGGATCTTGGGCGGTGGCGTGCCGAAGAACTACACGTTGCAAGGCGAGCCGCTGCTCGATCAAATCCTGAACGTCCCAACGCACGGCTTCGACGTGGACGTGCAGTTCTGCGTGGACCCGGTCGACAACGGCGCGCTCTCCAGCTGCCCCGCGGGAGAGGGACACACGTGGGGCAAGGTCTCCGCAGAGAGTGTGCAGACCGGCAGCGTGTACGTGCACTGCGACGTGACGGCGGTGTTTCCGTGGCTGGTTTATGCCTTGTTGAGCGATCCCGCGATCCATCGTAAGCCGCGCCGTTTGTACGACGCGCGCGATGAAGCGGTGGCTGCGCTCCAGAAGGAGGTGGACAAGCGACACCGATCTCTCATGCCGACGATCGAGTACGATCTGCCGAAGTCGAAGACGAAGACCAAGACGAAGTCGAAGTCGCGCTAGGAGACTGCGAGGACGTCGAAGAGCTGCAGGAGGTCCTCTTCGCGGTGACCGTCGAAGCGGACTCCTGCGGAGACTCGGTCACCATCTTGCCGCTGCCACGCGACGACTGCAGAGAGCTCGATGGGGTCCCAGAGCGTGGGCGCCATGAGCGCGAGCTTGACGCGATCGCCCTCCGTCAGCGATTTGGAGGTGAGAGACAGCCGGGCACCCGCGAGGCTCAGATCGGTGATCTTGACCTCCACACGCCAGCCGGCGTGCGGGTGGCTGATGGTGCCTGCCAGCGAGACGCGCTTTCGAGCAAACGCACGAAAATGCCTATTTTCACGCTGCGCCGTCACGTCCGCCTCACGATGGATGCTGGACGGTAACACAGGCGGATCGGCGTCTTGGCGGTCGATTAGCTTTTTGGCCCTGGGATTGAGTAACATCCTTGGGCAATGAGTGACGACACGCGCAAGGACGCCCGGACGAAGTTCGTGAGTTTGAACGTGCGCTACAAGAGCGCAACGGTCGACGAGTTCATCGAGAACCACTCACACGACGTGTCCAAGGGCGGAATCTTCATCAAGACGAACAGCCCGTTCGCGACTGGGACGTTGCTCAAGTTCGAGATCCGACTAGCGGCGGACCAGCCAGTGATCGCTGGCGTCGGGCGCGTCGTGTGGAAGCGCGAAGCGGCGCAGGCTGGCGGCGGCGAGCGTCCCGCGGGCATGGGCGTCAAGTTCATCAAGGTCGACGACTCGAGCAAGGGCGTCATCGACAAGCTCATCACCACGCACTCCGACGCGGGAGACGCCTTCGAAGGTGGAGAGACCGGCGACGGTAAGCCCCCCGAGAAGAAGGACGCACCTGCGGCGGCCGCTATGGGAGTGTCGAAGCCCGCAGGGCCTGCGGTGAAGAAGACGATGATGGGTCTCGGTGCGGTTTCAGCGACGACGAAGCCCACGCCGAAGCCAGCAGCGGCGCTCTCGAAGACAGTGCCGCAATCTCCAATCGCCAAATCGGAGCCGAGCGGCGGAGGCTTCTTCCCAAAGACGAACTCGGAGGCGGACATGCCGCCGCCCGAAGAGCGCACGATGATGAAGCAGGCCGCAGAGCTCCTCGAGGAGGCGCTCCGGGAAGCCGGCGGATCGATGGACGAGGTCGGCAAGATCGCGCCCGCGAAGCCGACGCCTGCGCCCGAGCCGATCAAGGCGCCCGAGCCCGAGCCTGAGCCGGTCAAGGCGGAGGCGCCGCAGGACGACCTCCCCGCTGCGGTGGAGAAGAAGCCTGCCGAGTCAACGGTTGCGGCGTCAACTGATGACGCTCCGAAGGCTGTCGTGGCGGTCGCGCAACCCGAAGTGAAGCAGGATCTTCCCGCCAAGAAGGACAACGAGCCCGAGGCCGCGAAGAAGGCGCCCACGCCAGTGACGACGGCCAAGCCAGAGACCAAAAAGGAGGGTGCTTCGAGCACGATGTTCGCGGCGGTCGTCGTAGTGCTCCTGCTGGCCGGCGCGTTTGGCGCGTACCAGATGGGCATCTTCGGCGCGACCGCGCCCGCGGCGACGACCTCCGCGACGGTCCAGCCGAGCGCTGCGCCGACTCCGAGCGTGACCGCGAGTGCACCGCCGAGCGCGAGCGCCGCACCAAGCGACTCGGTTGCGAACACCGCTCCCGAAGCAGGTGCGTCGAGAGACGCAGCTCCCGCGATCACGGTCACTCCAACCGTGACCGCGACCGTGACCGCTCCGGTCGTCACCACGCATCCAACTGTCACCGCGACAGCTCCGACCGTGACGGCGACCGTACCGACGGCAACTGCGACCGCCACCGCGACCACCAAGCCAACGGTAACTGCGACCGCCACCGCCACCGCGACCGCGACGACCAAGCCCATCCCGACGACCAAGCCCATCTCGACAGAGTCCGACAACCCATACTGACCGGCGAGTCAGTAAGCGACACGACCGCGCGTCGTTCCAGCAACGCACGGCCTTGTCTTTGTCGGCAGCTGGGCTAGTTTCAGCCGCTTCTTTCGGGCGTCGTCTAATGGCAGGACAGGAGATTTTGATTCTCCTTATCGTGGTTCGAATCCATGCGCCCGAACCCCTTCGCTGCCCAATCAGTGCCCTTTGATTGGACAACGGACATCAACTCAGGGACCGCGAGATGGAGCGGCTTGAGGTCGCCGAGCTCGGTCTCCGACCACGTGCGCGCCCATTCGCGTGAATGCTGCCGCAGTCCGCGGTGGTCGCCGAGCGCAAGACGATCGTGCCGCCCGCGCCGCCTCCACCTGCGCCGTCGATCGTGGACATGGACGCGGACGTCCCGTCTGCGGAGAGCGAGCCTGTTCCGCCGATGGCGTTCGCGCGAATGAAGATCACGCCGCCGCCGTTGCCTCCGCGCGTGCCGAGCGAAGTGCTCTCTTAACCCGCGCCGCCGCCTCCACCGAGCGCGAAGTACGCGAGCGGCGAGTAGTCGAGCGGCGCGCCTCCGAGACCGCCGACGCTGCGTGCGTTGTCGGTCTGCGCGGACAACCCGCCGAGACCTCCAGTACCACCATGACCACCGCCTCCGCCGCCCGCGTTGTGGCAATCACCACCACCACCGCTAGCGTCGTTCTCGAGAGCGCCGCCGCGCGAGCTCGACGAGACGAGCGCACATTTATGTTCGACCGACTATCCCTTTTGGGATTGCGCTGAACTATCCCATCGCGTATACCTTGAACAGCGCGCACAAACGCGTCGCTTCTACTCCAGGAGGAGTTCACATGCGCAAATCGATGGTTGGTTGTCTGGGCTTGATGGGTGTCGTGATCGCGTGCGGCGGCAGTGACTTCAGCAGCCCCATACAGTGCACCGGCGCTGCGTGCGCGGACGGCGGGTCTGACGCGTTCGTCGAGGGTGGAGACCAGGACGTCGTGGTCCCGACCAACTGCGATCTCACCAAGGACATCGCCGAGAGCCCCGCGTGCGTCGACGACGGCATCGGTGTGTTCGTCAGCGCGAGCGCCGGCAGTGACAACAACCTTGGCACCAAAGCGATGCCGTTCAAGACGGTCGGGCACGCGATCCAAAAGGCAGGCGCCAAGCCGCGCATCTACATCTGCGAGGGCACCTACTCCGAGGACGTGTCGCTCACACAACAGAACGCAGTGAGCCTCTACGGCGGTCTCGCGTGCGCCGACTGGACCGTCAACGGCGTGAAGGCGACGATCGGCAAGTCGTCCACTGCGCTCCACCTCGACTCGTTGACCAAACCCATCGTCATCGCAGACTTGATGTTCCAGGGCGCGGACGGCGCGAACCCTGGTGAGTCGAGCGTGGCCGCGCTCGTCAACGGCTCCGCCGACGTCTCGCTTCGCCGCGTCAAGCTCAGCGCCGGCAGCGGCAAGGATGGAATGAACGGCGCAGGTGCCCTCAATTGGAAGACTGTCGCGCAGTCGGACCCCACCATCGTGGGCTCCAACGCGAGCGGCACGGGTGGCGGCGGCACACATGCCTGCATGCTCTGCACGGACACCAACAACAGCACGGGCGGCAAGGGCGGCGGCGGTACCCTCGCACCTACGGGTGGTTCGGACGGCGCGCCCAACATCATGGGCAAAGCGCCCAACGACGGTGTCGGCGGAGTCTCCGGATGCAAAGCGGGAGACAACGGCGCGACCGCGAGTGACGCTCCTCTCGTCAAAGGCGCGCAGGCGATCGGTGCACTCGGCGCGATGGGTTGGACGCCGAGCGCCGGAGAAAACGGCAAGGCCGGTGGTCAAGGCCAAGGCGGTGGCGGTGGCGGCGGCGGCACCTCGCTGCAATCGGGTGGTGGCGGTGGCGGCGGATGCGGCGGATGCGGTGGCGCCGGCGGCATGGGCGGCACGGGCGGTGGCGGGTCGATCGCGCTCGCAGTCGTCGCGAGCAAGGTCACGCTCGTCGCGAGCGAGCTCCTCACGAAGGCTGGCGGCAAAGGCGGAGACGCTGCCACAGGACAGCCAGGTCAAATCGGTGGCTTCGGTGGACAAGCCGCGTCGCCAGGTTGCAACGGCGGTAACGGCGGCAGCGGAGGCGCGGGCGCAGGCGGCGGCGGCGGTGCGGGTGGAAGCGCGTTCGGCGTAGTCTACTCGGGCATGAAGCCAACGGTTGACGACGCAACGATCAAGAAGATCACTCTCGGCCAAGCGGGCGCGAAGGGCGCGGGCACGATGGGTGGTTCGACTGATGGCGTCCCGGGCGTCGCGAACGCCGTCGCGATGGCTCCCTGATTTCTAGCGGACGTGCGCGATGCCGGCTCACCTGCACGCTTGTGTGCGTGAGCCGGCGTCTGCCGATGTGCACACGCCGATGCCTTGACACTGCACGAACGCGCCCGTCACGCCGCACCCCTCGTCGATCGCGAAACCCTGCACGGCGCTGCAATTGGAGGAGACGCCTCCGCAGTTGGCGGCGACGTCTCGCTTCTCGACGACGTTGTTGCAGTTCCAATCGCCCTTCGTCGTCGGTGTTGGCATGTCTTGGAGGAAGTCAGCGCCTGGGTGCGCGCGCGGATCGCTGTCATCGCAGTCGTTGCCACCTTCACAGGAGGTCGCCAGAAATCCATCACGGTCTTGATCACACGCGGAAGCGGCATCGGCGGCATCCGATGCAGACGCGTCGAGCTGCGCGTCTTCCACGCTGCTGTCTGCGCGATCATAAGTCACAGTGGGGAAGGTGCACGCTACGAGCGGCGCGCTCCAAGCGATCCAGCGCGACATCAAAACGTCCACGTCATCGCGACCGCGCGGCCGCTGACAGCAAGCGCGACGCTGCGTGACTGCTTGGGCCTCGTGAGCACGAGCACCAAGCCCGTACTCAACACCACGCCTCCTCCAATCCCGAGCCCCGTGACCAGCGCGCTCGCTAGCTTACCGCGCGCGACGGTCGGCTCGAGCGAGCTGGGACACGAGCCGCTCGCGTACGCTGGACACTGATCTGTGAGCGTGCCGAGCGCCGCTTGCCGAACCGCGAGAGACACACCAGCGCCGATCAGCGCGAGCGCTCCAACACCGATGGCGATCCAGCCAACAGTCGTCAGCGTCTGCGAGGGCGCAGGTCGGACGGGAGGCGCGACCACCGATCGCACGCGGAGCTCCACTCGCTGCGTCGTCCCGGCGACGAGCTGAACTTGCGCCTCCGAGACCGGACCACCCTCGTCGCTCGCGCGGACCACGTACGCGCCTTCATCACGCTCGAGCGGAGCGTCGAGCAACGCGAGTTCGACGGGCTCGTCATTGAGGCTCACATGTAGCGGAGCCGCGACAGAGTCTCGCGACACGTGGATCGTCACGCGCGCGACTTTCGGCTCGAGCCGAGCAGCTGCGGTCTGCGCGTCGGTACTCCAACCGTCGTACTTGGGTGACGTCTCGAACAGGAGCGCGCGCTTCAATTCGAGCCACGCACGACGAGACGCCGCCCAGTGCGAGAGCGTCTCTTCGCATTCGGCGACGTTTCGGAGACTCCCGAGGCCGGTCGGAAACGCCTCGTGCGCCTTCTGAAAGAGCGGCACGGCCGCAGCGCAATCACCCTTCTCGCGCAGCGCGCGGCCCTGTTCGAAGGGGTCCTTCGCGTCGGAGGCCCTTTCCGGCGTCCACGGGTCCGCACCCGCTCGGACCGCAGCAGGCACGGCCAAGACGAACGTCATCACCAGCCCCAACACTCGCGCGCGCACGAATCACATCGTAAACCAACCTACCGTTAGAAGATCGCGCTTTTGTCGACGCGGTGCCCACTGGCGGACGCGCTTGGAGGCACAGAAACACTCGCGGCGGGCGCGTTCGAGGGGCGCGCGGAAGGCATGACTGCGAGGGTCTTCACGGGTGCGCCTGTGGGCGTGGGCACGGACGCGGACGCCGTCAGCGGCGGGAGTACGGGGACTACGGGTGCGCTCGCGCTCGACGCCTCGCTTGGCGAGACGCGGTCGATGACGGCGGGAGACGCGCTCTTAGGCTCGCTCTTCGTCAAGGAGAAGGCAGCCCAGACAGCGACGCCGACGGCAGTCGCACCCACGAGCAGGAGCGGCCAACGCGCTCTCGTCTTCGTCGGCGCGTGAGCGACCGCGTCAATCGGCACAGCGGCGGCGAGCGCGCTCACGAGCTCCGCGACCGATTGGTATCGATCCTCGAGGCGTCTTGCGAAGGCCTTTGCGAACACCGCCTCGAGCTTGTGAGGAGCCTCGGGCCACGCTTGGCGAATGGGCGTGGCTTGCTGCGCGCAGATGCGAGCGAGCGTGGCGTTGACGTCGACGTCGCTGAACGGCTGCACGCCCGTGAGCGCCTCGAACGCGACGACTGCGAGCGACCACACGTCGGCCCGAGTGTCCACGGGCTCGGCGAGCGCTTGCTCTGGGCTCAAGTAATCGGTGCTGCCCAGGACCATCCCACGCAGGGTCAGCTTCGTCGGCTCGGATGCTCTGCGTGCGGCAGACGACGCTGGCTCGATCCTGCGCGAGAGGCGCGCGACGCCAAAATCCAGCACTTTGACGAGCAGCGCGCCTTCCTCCGTTCGTGTGAGAAAGACGTTTCCGGGCTTGAGATCTCGGTGAATCACGCCCTCTGCGTGCGCCACAGCGATCCCGGTCGCTGCTTGCTGCACGATGCTGATCGCTTCCCGCGGATCCAATCGCCCATCGTCGAGGGCCGTCTCGAGCGACCGGCCTTCGAGCAGCTCCATCACCAAGTAAGGGACGCCTTGGTCGACACCGTGATCGGTCACTCGGACGATGTGGCGGCTCTTGCGAGACAGTTCCGCGGCCACTTGGCCCTCGATCTGAAAGCGGCGCAAGGTCGTACGCTCGTCCTCGTCGGTGTCGGTCTGCGGCTCCATGAGCTTGAGGGCGACGTGTTGCTCGAGGGACCTGTGCCTCGCCAACCACACCTTGCCCATGCCACCTACGC
The DNA here is from genome assembly GCA_025362165.1 of Myxococcales bacterium. GTDB lineage: Bacteria > Myxococcota_A > Polyangia > Polyangiales > Polyangiaceae > JANYHY01. Next base: position 10,931 of record JANYHY010000466.1, read on the forward strand.
CAAGCAGCCGGCGCAGCTCGTACTTATTCGCGATCACGTCGCCAACGTCGAAATTCATCTGCTATGGTTGTTTATATGGCGGAGCAAACCGGACGTCGATTGCGTCGCGACAATGTAGTGCCTCCAAGTGGTGCGGGGGGTGATGCGTCAGAAGACACGTCGGGGTTCGCCGCTGGAGTCGGCGAGCGAATCCGCGCACTCCGGCAACAGCACGGATGGACGCAAGTGGAGCTCGCAGAGGTCGCGGCTCTGTCGCCGAACTATATCGCGCGCCTCGAGCGAGGCGAGCTCGGAGCTTCACTCTACGTCGCCTCGCGGATCGCGGAGGCGTTGGGTACGTCGATTGACAAGCTCGCCGCTCCAGCCGCGCGCGCAAAATCAACGAAGCGTCGCGTCGCCTAGCATTTCGTGCGGGGGCGACGCAGCTGACGCTAAACGCGACGACAAGTGGGTTCGCGGGCGCGGCTTGAGATAGCCTTTTGATCGTGCCGAAGCAGCGAGTCCTTCTGCTCGAAGCGGACGCTACGTACGCGGAGGGACTCGTCCGCGGGCTCGAAGAGTCGGGCCGTGGTGTGACGTTGCTGCGCGACGGCGACTCAGGGCTTGCGCGCGCGACGAACGAGACCTTCGACGTACTCTTGGTGTCCGCGGAGCTGCGGGGCATCAACGGCTTTCGACTTTGCGGCAAGCTAAGGAAGCTCCCCAATTTCAAGGCGCCGATCATCTTGATGGGCTCGGACCGCACCGTCGGCTTCGACGAGCACCAGAAGCTTCCGGCGCGCGCGCATGGGTACTTGCGCAAGCCTGTCGTCATCGGCGAGCTGATCGCGATGCTCGAGAGGATCATGAGCGGCTCGGTGCCGCCGCCTTCGCGCGCGGACCGACCGGCGCCGCGACCGAGCCAGCGTCCACCGACCTCGAAGACCACAGCCGCGCTCGCGAAGGCGCTCGATCGTGCGGAGGAGCAGTCGACGGCGCTCGCCGAGCTGCGCAAGCGACTCGCCGAGCAAGAGGCGCGAGTCGCGGAGCTGCAACGCGCGCAACGCAAGCCGCCGCCGCTACCTTCGAAGAAACCCGCTGACGAGGCCGCGCACCGTGAGCTGCAACACAAGCGCGAGCGTGAGCTACTAGAGGTGCGCGCGGCGCTAGACGGAGAGCGCCACGCGGGGATCGATCTGCGCAACGCGGTCGCCGTGCGAGACGCACGCGTGCGAGCACTGGAGATCGAAGTACGCGAGCAAGCCGCGCGGATCAAGCGCGCCGAGGAGCACGCGACGCACACGGCGAGCGCGAAGAAGGACGTCGGCAAGAAGCAAGGCGAGTCCGACAAGCAGCTCGAGCTGATCCGCGCACGAGCAGCGGCAGAGCGCGCGGAGGCCGCCAAGACCGCGCATGCGTTCGCCGACGAGCTCGCCGCGCTACGCGCCGATCTCGACAAGGAGCGAGAGCGCGCGGACCGCGCGGCGAGGAAGGCTGCGGCCGCAGAGGCAGAGCTGGATCGCATGCGCCACGAGACCGCGGCGATGACTGCCGCGGCGGAGCGACAAGACAAGCGCGTCAAAGATCTCACCTTCCTCGCCGGTACGATCAAGGCCGACTTCGAGAAGGAGCGCGCGGCGCGTGTCGCGGCGGAGCTGGGTGCGCGCGCGGCGCAAGAGCGGATCGACTCGGCGAGGCGCGAGCGTCTCGGCAACGACGCTGACCTCGCGAGCAA
>JANYHY010000493.1 GCA_025362165.1 Myxococcales bacterium
GTACCCGTTCAACATCTTCGACCGCACGCGCCTGCTCGACAACGACGTGTCATCGGCAGTCCGCCTCTCGGGCGGCGCGGTCGCGCTGTGCAGCTACACGACGACCGTGGGCTACGGCTCCATGTTGTTCTCGGATCAGCAGGCGCTGCAGTCGTTCGGCCAACTCGCGATGAGCGGAGAGATCGCGTGTCTCGCCGCGGCGCTGCTGTTCTTGCCCGCTGTGCTCCACGTCTGGAAGAGGCGAGTCTCAGCGGGAAAGTAGGTCGATCCCGCGCTCGACGAAGTCTCCTCGCGCCCATGCGAGCAGGCTGCGAACCTCGTGGCGAAGCACAGCGTGTTTCATGTCGGCTGGGTGGATCGCCACGCGCGTCGGGAAAAATCTGCGCGCAGGGCGGGCGAGCCTGCAGAAAGCGACGCTCGAAATGAGCTTGCTGCGCGTGCGGCTCGCGTAGTTCAAGACGAGGCTCGCGCGCCGATCACTCGCGCCATACACGTGCGTGTGATCTTCGAAGAAGCGGTACCCGCGCTCGCGAAGCATGGGCAATAGCCAAGACGGCATCGACCACGCAGGCGCGACATACCCATCGATCGCGAGGCCGGCGTCACGTAGTACGCGCTCGCCGTCGTCCAACCTGACCGTCGCTTCTGCGCGCGAGACGTCGCTCATCTCTGCCTCACCACCGCTCTGCACGCGTTGTGCGAACGCGCGACGCAGTCCAGCGGGCTTACCGTCTTCACCAGGCGCGGACTCGCTCAGCCCAGCTTTGTGAAAGAAGCCATGCAGGTAAATCTCGTGCCCGCGCGCTTGCATCGCACGAAGCTTCGCGGCGTACTCCGGGTGCTCGCCGAGCGGCCAGCGCGCGTGGAAATTCGGCACTACGAGCAGCGCAGGCCGTACGCCAACCTCCTCGCAGTACGACAAAGCGAGCTGGACCTCGTCCGCCCACGCCGGCGACACATCGTGAATCGACACGTGCACTGGCACCCAGTCCTCGTACCACGTCCCTAAACGGCCGTCTTTTTAGCCAGCAAATCAGTGTATAGTGCAAGCAATTGAGTGAAGTGATCTTCTACGGTCCCAATCTTCGACGCGGCGCGCTTGGCGTTGGCTCGCAGCTCGCGAGGGTCGCGTGACAGCAGACGCGACATGGCCGCCGAGCACGCGTGTGCGTCGTTCGACGTGAAGGTCTCCGAAAAAGTCGCGTCGGCTTGCTCCGCCGCACCGCCGAGATCAGGCACTACGATCGGCAGCTCGCACGACACGGCCTCGGCGATCGAGATGCCGAAGGTCTCGTAGGGACAACCGTGCACGAGCGCGTCGGCTGAGGAGAGCAACACCGCGAGCGCGTCGCGATCTTTGACGAAGCCGCTGAAGCGAATGTCTTTCGAGCCCTCGGCGAGCCTCTCCAAGCGCGCCCGCTCTGGGCCGTCTCCGACCAACACGAGCTTGACGGACTCACGCTCGCGGAGGCGGAGAAAAGCCTCGATCACGAGATCCCAGCGCTTCTCGATCGCGAAGCGGCCAACCCCGATGAGCATCACGTCCGACGGAGAGACACCGTAGGAGGCGCGCACGATCTCGCTGCGCGGGCGCGTGTAAAATACACGCTTGTCCACGCCCATCGGCAGGTGCACTACGCGCGGCACGCCGTGACTTCGAAGCTTGTCGACCTGCCAACGCGCCGCCGCGATAGTCGCGTCGCACGCTCGCCCGATGCGACGCACCCAAGCCCAGAGTGGCTCGGTGATCATCCTGCGCGCTGCCGTTGGGATTCGTAGCCCAAGCACCTCACGCTCGAGCAGCACCTGCTGGTAAGTGTCGATGAAGTCCGAGTGCCAGAAGAACGTGCGTGCGCCGAAGGCCGACCGCGGCGACGCGAGCGCTCCCATCGCGGCGACATAGGGCGAGTGAATCTCGAGGATGTCGGGGTGCTCCGCGCGCACGACGCCTCTCACCAAATCCGGACGCCAGAGCAATTGATAGCTCGGGTCGTAGGGCATCGACGGACCTCCGACACGGATGAGGTGAGAGCCTTCCATGTCGATCGGCATCGAACCAGGCGCGAGAATTGTGTGTCTGTGCCCGAGTTGGCATAGAACGTGTCCTTTGAGGGTCAGGTGGCTTCGAACGCCGCCGCCTCTTTCAGAGAAGAACTCCGTCACATCCAGCACGTGCATCGAGCTTCGTTCCTTGGTCCGCACATACGCAGTAGTTCTTTAGAGAATCGCCCTAAATAATGAATTTAACTTCAAAATCTGGTGCTGTTGTTCGCTTTCCTGCGCCTTCACTTGCGCCGAGCACTCCCTCGGTCCCGCCTTTCGCGGCGATGGCAGAGCGCTTCGGGCGTCCGATGAAGGTGGCGATCCTGAGTGATTTCACTCGGATCCCGTACGCCAACGGTGCAGCGTTTCAGACACGCTACCTGTATCAAGAATTGCGTCGGTGTGGTCACGAAGTCACAGTCATCGGACCCCATGATCCTGCTGCCACCCCGGAGGATTTAGCGCCCGGCACGGTCAGCCTCCCGAGCGTCCCGCTCAAGACGTACCCAGGAGTGCACCTCCCGCTCCCCCTCGCTCCGTGGGTGTTCGACGTCGACCGCTGGGACTTCGATCTCTGCTTCGCGCAGACCACGACGCTGCTCCTCGAGTTCGGCGTTTGGCTGCGCAAGATGAAGGGCACGCCGCTGCTCTGCGTGAACACGACGCACCTCGCGGCTGCTTACGACGTGCTGCTCCCCGAGAGCCTCTCCAAGATCGAAGCGGTTCACGCAGGCTTGGACTTCATGTTTCGCCGCCCGTACGAAAAGACGTTCGCGAACATCTACAACAACAGCGATGGCCTCGTGGTGCTGAGCGAAGGCTTGCGCGCGTATTGGCGCGAGCGCGGAGTCACAGCTCCCATTCACGTCATCCCTCGCACGGTGCAGCCGGAGGTCTTTGATCGGCCTCTCGGTGAAGATCCGTACGGTTTCTTGGGCGACGCTCGCGGGCCACGCTTGCTCTGCGCGGGTCGTCATACGCGGGAAAAATGCCAGGATCGCGTGATCCGAATCTTCGCGCGTCACGTGCTTGCGCGTCAACCCGACGCGACGCTAACCATGCTCGGAGGCGGTCCCGACACGGACCTCTACAAGCGCGTCGCTCGTGAAGAAGGCGTGGCGGACAAAGTGTTCTTCCCGGGCGAGGTCCCGTTCCTCGACATGCCGTCGTACTACGCGTACTCGGACGTGTTCGTTCACGCTTCACTGAGCGAGACCTACGGCAACGTGATGGGCGAGGCGCTCTGGTGCGGCACGCCGACCGTCGCGTTCGCCGACGGAATGGGCGTCTCCTTCCAGATCGAGGACGGCGTCAACGCGGTCTTGTTGCCGCCTGGCAAGGGCGGGGTCGCTGAGCGTCAAGCAGATGCCCAGTACGGCAAAGCAGTGCTCGATCTTCTCGGCAATCCGCAGGAGCGCGCGCGCCTCGGCAAGAACGCGAGTCGTATCGCCCGCGAGCGCGCGCACCCTTCGGTGGTGCAACAGCGACTCGCGGAGGCGTTCGCGCACGCACAAGACCATGCCCGCGCAAGCGGCCTGCGACCAGCGGTCGATCGCCCGCGCGCGATGCAGTGGCTCACCACGCTCCGACATTTCCGCCCCTGGGCTGCAGTCAACGGTGGCTTGTACTTGATCGGTCACGTTCGCCCGGGCAAGCCGACCAACACGGAGAAGCTCCACCCCAGCATCGGCCGCTAAGGCTGCGCGCAGTTTCCAGCGACGCACGCAGGCGTCGTGGTGCACGGCTTCGCTGAGCAGATGGTGCTCACACATCCAGCTGCGCGATACGCGTCGTAAGCCTGCCGATACGCCTGCGCGTTGTCGCTCGCGGAGCTCACGACGTAGATCGGACAGCAGAAGCTCGCGATGGTCGCGGCGCACGCATCTCCCGTGGTGCAAGCGCTCGCGCTCACGCGAAGGTCATCGAGCTCACGGAGCTTGGCTGTGCAATCGAACGCGGCGTCGCTGCTCAGCACATCGACGCTAGCGTCCTTGGTGGGCGCGGGCACGGGCGCCGAGCACCCGATCGCGAGCGCCGCGATTACGGTACGCAGTGGCCGTTTTGACCGCACATCTTCGACGGATCTACTCTGCATGGTACGCCTGAGCATGTTGGAGGCGTGCACTGCTGGTTCTTGAACGCGTTGAGCGCCGCCTCGAAAGCCTTCGACTCGTTGCTGCCGTCGTCGGTGACGCTGAACGGACAACAGAAGTCCGCGATGAACTTGCCGCAAGCTCCGCCAGAACCGCCCGGGGTGCACGCCGTCGCTTGGAAGCGGAGCTGCTCCAGCTGCGCGAGCATGGCCTTGCAGTCCCTGCCGCCGTCATTGCCGGGGCCGCCATCGTTGCCAGGGCCGCCATCGTTGCCGCTGCTGCCGTCACTCTTGCCGCTGTCGTTGCTGGCTCCGCCGTCGCCGTTGGTGAACAGGTCCGTGCTCTCAGCGCCACCGCAGGCCAACGCGAGACTCAACAAGCCAATGATCCGAACGTGCATGGAAGCCTCCTCAAGCTATGAGCGCAAAGCATACCGCACGTGTCTCGTGCTCGCTACGGATGGAGCGTGACCCACTCGCGCACGGTCTCGAGGCCTTCGGCGAGCGGCACCCGCGGGGACCAGCCGAGCTCGGTCTTCGCGCGAGAGATGTCCGCGAACGTCGCGTCGACGTCGCCCGCAGGGACCGCTGATCTCGACACGTCTGCGCTCTTGCCGGAGACGCGCTCGATCCCCGAGATGAGCTCGGTCAGCGTCACGGGCGCACCGGAGCCCAAGTTGTACGCGCGGAAGCCAGGCGTGTCGCGTTCCATCGCGGCCAACACTCCGCGCGTGATGTCGCTCGCGTGAGTGAAGTCGCGTCGCATCGAGCCGTCGCCGAACACGGTGATGGGCTTGCCCGCGAGCACTGCGCGCATGAAGAGCGTGATGGCCATCTCGGGTCGCTGACGCGGTCCGTACACGGTGAAGAAGCG
>JANYHY010000530.1 GCA_025362165.1 Myxococcales bacterium
GCGAAGCGCTCGCGCGACAGCAGTCGCTCCTCCAGCCGCGCGGCGCACTCGACGAGTTGCCGGTGCTCCACGGCTTTTTCTACGGAGAGCATTACCACATCGTTCGTCGTGAACGGCTTCGTCAAGAAATCGTAGGCGCCCGCCTTCACTGCCTGCACTGCTGTATCCCCGTCTGCGAAGGCCGTCATCATGATGACCTCGATCGATGGCCACCTTGCCTTCGTCTCGCGAAGGACCTCCAGGCCCGTCACACGCGGCATCATCAGATCGAGGAGCATTACGTCTGGCGACGATGTCCCTAGCTCATCGAGCGCGGCGCGCCCTCCATCGGCGGTCGTGACGACGAAGCCCTTGGCGGCGAGGATCTTCGCGATGCTCTTGCGCGAGGTGGGCTCGTCGTCCACCACGAGCACGTGAGTTCGGCCGGGCGCTCCTTGCGCGGAGGGTGCGCCGCTCAATCTCCGGATGCCAGTCTGCGAAACGCTCGTCGTCACGGGCTCGAAGGTGATGCGCACTGCCCACCGATCATAACTCCACTCACTGAGCCGCCACGATCAGTTTTTTCGTGAGGGTCGCGCACGCGAGCTTCTTCCTGGCGCTCGGGTCCGCGAGCACGAACGCGTCGTAAGGCGCGAGGACGGGCGATTTTTTTGAGACGCGCGCACGCACCGGCAGCTCCGCCCGGACCACCGTGATCATCATGCGCCTGTGCGTGAGCACGTGGAGCACATCACCCACGACGCGAACACGGGAGGCAGCCAAATCCAGCCCTCGCGCGAGGCCAGCCGCGATCGTCTTCGCGTCTTGTTGATCAGTTGCGTCCGCCATCGGTGGCTCCCACATTCCGTTCATGAGCTCCACTCCCGCACGCCGACCCAAGAGGACGCGTGCACCTGCGAAGGCGACGAGCGCCACACGACGCCAAGCCACAGGCGCTGTCTTGCGTGTCATGATCGGCAGTCTGTGCTCGAGCCCGCGAGCGCGAGCCTCGCAATGATGTCGCGACGGACACTCTCCGCATCGCGGCGCGCGCGGCGTGCAGACCATCGCGCCGAGCTCCATCAACGCCTGATTGAAGGCGCCCGCGTCCTCGGAAGCGGAGCGCATGCGCACGAGCTCTCCCGCGAGCTCCCACACACGTCGCTGTCCCACGCCACGGCTCACTTCCGCCTCGATCGCGAACCATCGCGCGAGCACGCGCGCGACGTTGCCATCCACCAGCGGTGTCGCCTCACCGTGCGCGATGCTCGCGATGGCCCCTGCCGTGTAGCGGCCGATACCCGGCACGCGCTCGAGGTCTGCCGCGGTCTTCGGTAGTCCGACAGCGCGCACAGCCGCGGCGCCCTGATGCAGCAAGCGCGCGCGCCGGTAGTAGCCGAGGCCGCTCCAGGTCGTGAGCACCTCTCCCAGGTCTGCATTGGCGAGCGCGCTCACGGTCGGGTACGCGCGCATGAATCGATCGTAGTAGCCGAGCACGGTGTCGACGCGCGTCTGCTGGAGCATCACTTCGCTCACCCAGATCGCGTAGGGATCGCGCGTCCTGCGCCAAGGTAAATCTCGCTTATTTTGCCGGTACCAAGACAAGAGCGCGATCACGAAGTCTTCGTGGCGACCTTGCGCAAGAGCTTCGGAATGCGCAGCCTTCTTCTTGGCAGACATGACCAAACGATCTCCCAACGTGGCAGCGGCGCTCTCGTTCTTCATCCCTGGGGCAGGCCAGATCTACAATGGCAAGTTCTTACGAGGGATCTTCTGGCTGATCGTGACTCCAGGTCTTTGGATCGGCACCGGCGGAACGCTCGGCTGGGTGTGCCATGTCATCGCTGCATACACCGCGTACTCGTACGCGAAGCGACACTGAGTCACGAACGTCACTTGAGGACGTGATAATCGAGCGTGAACGGGCCCTCGTTGCCGGTCATGTGTCCGCTCACGATCACGTAGTAGGTGCCGGCCTCGAGCGACGTGTCGATGACGGAGTGGTGCGAGTCTTGTGAGTCGTTGTTGCATGCCGCCTCGGCGGACCGGGCGGAGGTGGAGCCCTCAGGCTCGACGCACGTCTTGCGAATCACGAGCACGCCGTCCCAAGTCGGAGTGGACAGCGCGACTCGCACGTGTGTGCGCGCCGCGACAGTGATCTTGTATTCGCGATCCGGCGACGCCTGCGATGGCTCTGATCCGCCGCAGCTCGTCGTGAACTTGTGTCCCTGCCCGGTCGTCGACGCGTTGACGGTCTGCCCATCCGCGAGCGGAGGTGCGGCCTTGCACGCGTTCTCCATCGCGCCTACGTCCTTCAGCTCGAAGTCGAAGTTGTACTTGCCGAAGTTGTCCACGCTCGTGCCGTCGACCGCGAGATAGTACGTGCCGGCAGGGAGCACCTTGTCGAGCGAGTTGCCACACGAGAGCTCGCTGGCGCGGTCGCCGCACGTCTTCTGCAAGACGAACAGGTGCTCACCGTCTTGTTGCCCCATCGTCGCGCTCACCCGCGATTTATGCGGTAGATCGACGCGATAGACCACGTCTGCGGCGCCCTGCCCTCCGCACCGACCGGCGATGTCGTCCTTCGCGAAGAACGTGTCGCCCGCGACGTTCGGGTCTGTCTTGTTCAAGATCTCCGCGTCCGCGCACCCGTCTCCTTGCACGCCCGAGCCTGTCTCCGGAGCGGTCTCCGCGGCGAGCGTGAAGCGCCCGTCCACGTCGTGATCGCGCGAGTCTGCGAACACAGCGTAGCTGCCTGGGTCCATCACTCCAACGAACGCGGCCTCCTCGTCTGCACCGCTCGTGTCCCGACACGATATCTCGGTCTGGTCGTCCGAGCAGGTGCGGCGCACGTAGACGACCGGCGTAAAATCGCTCGAGTGCTCGACGATTCGCACACGCGATCGCTGGCCGAGATCCAAGTGATAGATCGTATCCTTGCCCTTGCTGTCCTCACCGCAGCTCGCGTGCGCGAGATCGAACGCGCTGGTCGTCGACCCGTTGATCGTGGAGCCCAGCGGGAGCGAGCGCGCGTTCCGGCACGCGTCCGCGATCGACGGCACGTCGCTCATGGTGACGTGCAGCTTGAAGTTGCCGGTGTTGTTGTCGTAGCCGTCCACGAAGATGAAGTACGTCCCTGGATCGACGATCACGTCGAATTTCGAGGCGCGAGCGTTGTTCTCTGCGTCGTCATTGCAGGCACCTTCGACCTCGGCGTCTGCGGAGTCGCACTCCTCTTTGCGCATGTACAGCACGCCGTCGAACGAGGTCTCTGTCTCCACGACGAGCCGCTTCTGCGCGGGCACTTCGAGGCGATAGACGATCTCTTTGCTGCGCGACTGCGTGCAAGATCCTTCGTTCTGCGATTCACCGCGTGAGGTGTTCCCGGTGAACTCGCCAGGACCGATGACGATCGGCGCCTCGCACGTGCCGTTCCCCGCGAGCGCGGCTGCGTTGGGTCCCGTGGCGGATCCGCCTGCGTTCACGCCGCCGCTCCACATCGCGGTCAAGAACTCGCCAGAGCCCGAGGCCATCTTCAGGACGAGCGTGTATGTGCCGGCGGTCTCGACGCACGCGCGCAGCACGGCTTGCGCCTCGTGCGACGCGTCCTTCGCGACGGGGTTGCCGCGCGGATCCAAGAGCTGCGCGTCCAGATCGCGTACGCCCTCGCCACCCATCGTCACGAGCGTCGCGCACTGCGCCCCGAGCTCGATCGGCAAACGCGCCTCGCGCCCTTCTACGAGCGTGCCTTGCTGCACGGGTCCGACCTGCGCGAGGCCCATCGACGTGAGCGTGTTGTGCACTGCGACGAATCGCGGATCGATCTCGGTAGCCCGAGAGGACGCGCAAGCGCCCAGCGCCGCCGCGAAGAGGGAGACGGCGGCCGCGAGGCCAAACCGCCGTCGTCGTGTCGTTTCCATCAGCGATAGGGATTGTTGGAGATGTCGTCTGGGACTGCGGAGGTGGTGGGCTTGGTGGTCGCGGTCGTCGTGGTCGGGTGCGTATTGGTAGTGGTAGTGGGCGGCCTTCCGTGAACGACGTGTCCAGTGCTGGGCGGAGCCGTCACCGTAGGTGGCGTCACTGCAGGCGTGATGGCGACGCTCGCGCTCGGCGGCGGAACGGCGGACGGAGTCGCGATGCTCGGCGGCACCATGGCGGTGTCGGCTGTGTCCACGTGGCCGGTAGCTACGACGGCACCTTTGTCGCGGAGCTTCAACGCGAAGAAGGAAGCTCCACCCAACAACAACATCGCGACCAGCGCGATCGGGATCCAGGCACGCGAGCGCGGTTTGTCGACAGCAATCGCAGCGACGGGCGGCTGCGCGAATTCAGGCGGCAACTCCATCACCGCAGAAGAGACGCTCGAGACGCTGGGTGCGGGGGTCGAGTTCGAGCGTGACGCTTGCGGCCGTGCGCCAGTTCCAGTGCCGGTCACTTCCCCTCTCGTCGGTGATGGCAACAAGCGAGGATCGTTCGGACGACTCGGCTCGCTACGAGACAGCCACGCGCGCACCGCGTCACGCTGCTGCGAAATGTCCGTGCCCATCACTGTCGTGAGGTGGGTCTGAACGTCTTTGTGCGAGCCGAGCACGCCAGCCGTGCGGGCGGCCTTTTCAAGCGCTTCTGCAAAGTCGGCGCACGTGTCGAAGCGCTTCTCCGGCTCGCGCTCGAGCGCCTTGCTGCAGATGTCCTCGAGCGCCTGCGGCATCGTCGGGTTGGCGCTGCGCAACAGCGGGATGGGCTCGTAGAGCACGCGATTGAGCGTGTCTGCCTCGCCCTCGCCTTTGAAGAGGCGTCGCTGCGCGAGCGTCTCCCAAACGACGATGCCCATCGCGAAGATGTCCGCGCGGCGATCGACCTCTTTGCCGCGCGCTTGCTCCGGCGCCATGTACGCGAGCTTGCCTTTGAGCTGACCGGTGCGCGTAGTCGACAGTCGCGTCGCCGCGCGCGCGACGCCGAAGTCCGTGATGCGCGCGCTTCCGTCCACGCCGACCAGGATGTTTTGCGGAGACACGTCGCGGTGTACGATTTGGAGCGGCTTGCCGTCGTCGTCGAGGAGCTCGTGCGCTGCGTGCAAACCGGCGAGCGTATCGAGCAAGCATCGAACCCCCGCGCGGGTTGGGAGCGCAGCCCCAGCCTGTGCGCTGCGCGCGAGGAGCCTCGCGAGCGTGTCACCCTCGATGTACTCCATGACGAGGTAGTAGCCCTCGGGGCTCTCACCGATCTCGACGATGGGCACCACGTTGGGGTGGTGGAGTCGCGCAGCCAAGCGCGCCTCATCGAGAAACATCTGGATGAACTCGTTATCGTTGGCGAGGTGTGGGTGCAGCCGCTTGATCGCCACGAAGCGCTGAAACCCGCCAGCTCCCGACAGCCGCGCGAGATACACGGTGGCCATGCCACCGCTCGCGAGCTCTGCGATGAGCTCGAAGCGATCGAGACGGCGCTCGGCATCTGCTTCGGACAGGAACTTGGGCACGGACCTTCTGCTCAGTGTAGCCGATCTCGCGCTAGACGGAAGCATTGCTGCTGGCGAAGCCAATCCCCTTAGTTGTTGGCGTTCGCCGTAAGGCGACGACAAGCCACCTGTACTGATTAGAAGGCGCCTTGGAACCCGACCGCGCCACCCGTGGGAGTGACGACCAACGTCGGGCTGACGAGCCTCGCCGCCTCTCTCTTAGGGGTCGACCACTGCGTCAAGAAGAGACCGATGACACCCGTGAGCACGCCGAGCCCAGCGGTGACGCCAATCAGGATGTTGGTACGAAGCTGCGCGTTTCTGCCGGTTTGGTACTCTGGACAGGTCTCGCCGAGACCGACACACTTCTGCTTGACGACGTCAGTGCCGGGGTTGTTGAGCGTGTCCACGCCAGACCACGCGAGCACGCCTCCAGAGATGGCCGTGAGACTCAGGCCCACGAAGAACAGCGCTGGCCCAAGCGGCTTGGTCGACGGGGGCGGCGGCGGTGGACCCGTGACCACCGTCTGCACAGGGGTGTTCGTGTTCCCGTCTGGAGGCGGAGGCTTCACTGGCATCGGAGGCGCAGTCAGCGTGAAGTCCTGCTTGGTCCCGGGCTTGCTCTCGATCTTGAGCTCTTTGGAGCGGTCTCCAGGCCAGCTCACGGTCAGGGTGTGAGCGCCGGGCTCGAAGTAGAGTGTGAGCTTGGTCGCGTCCTCGAGAGACACGACGTGACTGTCTGCGGCGACTCCGCACTCTGGATCGCACGTCACGCTCACTCTGTGGAGCTTCTGATCTGCCTCGACGAGCGTGTCTCTCGCGGTGTCCATCGTCGCCTTGTCGTCGCTGTATTTGACCTGCGCGAGCGCCGCGAGCGTGGCCGCGCGAGAGAGCTGCCCGGACTGACGGCGCGCTCGCATCGCGTTGCGTAGCGTCTGCGCGTTGGGCGCGTCGTGGTACGCGTTCTCGAAGTGAATCGCGGCCTCTTCGAACTTGTTGTCCGTGTATGCGCGGCGACCAGCGTCGTACTCTGCTGCGGCGGACTTGATCCGCTCCGCGTTCTGGGCGCGCGCGCCGACGGACATCGACAGCGACACGGCGAGCAGCGAACCGATCAGCCACGACCTCTGCATGGCAGTCAGCTTACGGTAACCCTGCCCGCTTGTCGTCATAGCGATCGGAGCCTGCGCACGATAGACTGACGTGGCTCGATGAGAACGAAGCCCTTCCTCTTCTTGGTGGGATCCGCGGCCGCGGCCTGCGCCGGTTTCGCCGCCTGGCAAGGATGCGGCATCTACACGACCTCTCTGTTGCTGCCCGGCGACGGCGGTAAGGACACTGGGTTGGACGAAGCTTCGCTGGACAGCGGCGACGGCTGCCAGCACGTCAAGTGGCCCGCGCGACCTCTGATGGACGATCCCGGAGGCGGCAACTTCGCTTTCTGGAACGCGCTCGACTCCGTGGACTTCGGCGTTCGCGACGGCGGCAAGTCACCCGTCATGGGTTTCGATCTGGACAACGTGTGCACGTGTCAAGGCACGCCGCCAGGACCCGAGTCGTGCAAGCTCGGCTCGACCGCGAAGGTGCACTGCGACGACCCCGGCGGCATCGACAACCAAGGCGAGCAGCTGATCGTCGCCTTCTCGAACTACAGCGGCTTCTTCGATCAGGCGTTCATCAACGACCGCATCGCCAACGGCTACTACGGCGCGATGATCCACATTCGAGCCTACAACGGGCTCGCGAACGACACGCAGGTGGAGGTCTCGGTCTACACGTCCAACGGCACCGTCGGCGTGGAGAAGGGCTTCCCCTCCGTGCCCAATCACGACGGCACGGACATTTGGACGCTCGATCCAAACTCGCTGCTCGGCGGCTTCATCCCTGATGGTGGCGAGCCCATCCCAAACGGCGCCGTCGATCCGAACGCGTACGTGTCGGGCGGGATCCTGGTCGCGAGCCTAGACGTCCCGCTCGCCGTGGGTGCGGGCAATGGTGAGGGCACGGTCACGATCGATCTCAACAACAGCGTCGTCGTCGGCAAGCTCGTCCCTGACAAAGGCTCGTTCCGCGTCGACAACGGGCTCATCTCCGGCCGATGGAACGCGCGCAAGATGTTGACTGGCCTCAAGGCGCTCTATGATCCGCTCGACAAGACGCAGCACCTCTGCGGCACCGATCCCGTGTACTTGGGGCTCAAGCAGATCATCTGCAAGTATCCGGACGTGACGGGCAACCTGCAGCAGGACGGCAAGAACGCGCCGTGCGACTCGATCTCGATCGGCTTCATGTACAGCTCGTCGCCCGCGAAGATCGGTCAAACCTTTGCACACCCTGACGGCGGCTTGCCCTGCGGCGCTCAGTGGGATGACAACTGCCCGCCATGAAGAGCCGTAGGTGGCTCGCGCTGGTTGTCGCTCCGTTTGCAACGTCCGTCGCCCTCGCGTGGGCAGCCTGCTCGATTTACGGCAACAGCTTGTTGTTGCCAGCGCCTATCGCCGAAGCTGGGGCTGACGCGGGCGGCGTGGACTCGTCGGATCCGTGCGAGCACGCGCTCGCGCCGAACAGGCCCGACAAGGACGACCCAGACGGCGGCGACCTCGAGATCGTCGAAGCGGTCACCGGCTTGGACCTCGGCTTCGACGCGGGCACGTCGGCGTTCAGCCTCGATCTCGATCACACCTGCACGTGTCCTGGACCCGAGTCTTGCCGGACGACTGCGGCGAGTCACTGCGACGACTCGCAAGGCCGAGACAACTCCGGCGGTGCGCTCTTCTTGAAGTTCAGCAAGCTGACCTCAGCGTTCAACTCGGACAAACTCAACTCGGCGCTCACGAATGGCAAGAGCGGACTGTTGCTGCGATTGCGACACTACAACGGTCTGCCCAACGACACCTCCGTCGAGTTCGCCCTCTTCACCTCGAACGGCACCGTGTTGCCCGATGGAGGCTCGGGACCCGCGCCTCTTCACGATGGCAACGATCACTGGTCTGCGAGCCCCTCGTCATTGCTCGGCGGGTCGGGTCCGCCGTTCATCGCCAACTACGTCGACATCAACGCGTACGTGAACAACGGCGTGCTCGTCGCGAACGCGGACTTTCCGATTCGCCTGATCTCCAACGCCAATCCGTTCACTCTCCATGGCGGCGTGCTGACCGCGGTGCTCGTGCCGCAAGCCAAGTCATTCGCGCTCAAGCAAGGCCACCTCACCGGAAGATGGAGCGCGCGGGATCTAC
>JANYHY010000565.1 GCA_025362165.1 Myxococcales bacterium
GGATGCTCCGAGAGGCACGCGCCGCCAACCGGGTCGATCACGCGCACATCATCGACATTCACGACATCGGCGAGACGGAAGAGGGCGAGCTCTATCTCGTGATGGAGTACCTCGTTGGCACCGCGCTCTCGAGCGAGCTTGCGCGAGGACCGATGCCGCTCTCGCGGTCCGTCGATATCCTCGAGCAGATGTGCGCAGCGCTTGGCCGCGCGCACGATCTCGGCGTCGTTCACCGTGATCTCAAGAGCGACAACATCCTGCTCAGCGTGCGCGGTGGTCGAAAAGACTTCGTGAAGATCCTCGACTTCGGTCTCGCGCACCTCGCGATGGATCCGCGCCTCGCGCCGAAGGGCGCGGTGTTCGGCACTCCCGAGTACATGTCTCCCGAACAGGCGCGCGGTGAAGAGGCGGGTCCCCAAAGCGATCTGTACGCGCTCGGCGTGCTCTTCTTCGAGATGTTGACGGGTCAGCTGCCGTTCCGCTCGAGTGATCGCGAAACCCTGCTGGAAATGCAGCGATCGAGCCCTCCGCCGAAGCCGCGTGGCATCAAGGCGGACGTGCTGCCTGCCGCTGAAGCGGTCGTGCTCAAGCTGCTCGAGAAGGATCGCCGCCGTCGCTTCCAAGATGCCCACCACCTCCATGAAGACCTCAAGGCGTTGCAGCGGGCGCTCCCGAGCACCGCTTGGGAAGTTGGCGCGGGTGGAGAGCTTCAACCGCCACCGCCACCGCCACCGCCACAGTCACCTGGTGTGATCGAGTGGGCGAATCGCGCAGCGCTGTTCTCGCGCATGGTGAGTCGCGCGTATCCATCAGGCAACGCGCCGCCGGATGTGGCCAAGGCGCTCGCTTCGACTTGGGATCTCGCTTCTCGCGCCACGCGTCTGGAGGGCGAGGTCGCGAGCCACACACGCAAGCTCGAGTCGCTCGAGCGACGCGGTCGCGCGCTGCGGGCCGAGATCGGACGAAAAGTGGAGGAGCTCGCGCACGAGGAGTCGCGCGCCCTTCGCGACGCCGCAGCCGAACAACAAGAGGCAGCGCGCTTGCGAGAGCAGCTGCAGATCGCCGAGAAGAACGCAACGACGGCAAAGCAGCACGCAGACACTACGGCCACGCAGCCGCCGAGCGCGCAGCACCGCACCATCTTCGAGCGAGCGGGCGCGGCCCTCGCGATGGTGGACGCACGCCGCGAGCAACTCGCCGAGCGCGAGCAAAAGGCCAGCGTCAAGGACGCGCACGCGCGCGATCTCCGCCGCCAGATCGAGGAGCTTCGCGCGCAGCTCTCACGCTACGCAGAGGCGCTCGAAGAGGACCTCGCGCAAGGTCGAGAAAAGGTCACTGGCCGCACGCGCGAGGGCGTCGGGTTCGAGAAGTCGTTCAGCGAGGTCTCGACCCTCTTGATCACGCACCTCAAGGGCAAGGCCGAGGTTCGCGATCTGATGCAGGACCTGATGGCCGGCATGGTCGGCCAGCCCGCAAACAACGCGCCGCGGACACCCGGAGTCGAGAGCCGCGGCCCTTAGCCCACTGCACTCACTCCAAGCACTGGCTTGGAGGTTGCTTAGGGAGAGCGCGAGGTGAGGCGACATGATTTCGATGCCAAGGTGTGCCGTCCGGCGGGTTTTTGCTGCTCTCGTGATCATGGTGCTCGTGGGGTGTGGCGGGGATGACTTGACGACACCCGCCGAAGACTCGGGCATCGACGCGGTCGTGAAGGACTCGACGACCGGTGATACATCAATGATTGATGCCGCAAAGGATTCCGCCGTAGCGGACACGAGCGTCTCCGACGCAAGCGACGCCTCGGTCGCCGACGCGAGCGATGCGTCTCCACTGGACGGTGGGGCACTCGACGCGTCGGTCGTCTGCGGCAACTCGCAAGGGTTCGGCTACGCGAGCCAGGACGGCGGATGCGGCACCGGCGAGCAGTACGTCTGCAACGCGGACAAATACGAGATCCTGTGCGAGTGTCCCGCCGCGACTTGCACGTGCAAGAAGAACGGCGCCGGCGTCGGCTCAGTGGCTTTTGCGGGCTGCCCTGGGTGCAAGCAGCCCAACTACGCGACCGTCGCGATGGGCTGCGGTGTTCCGCACTGACTTAGAACGCGCCGTAGACGCCGCTCAGCGGACCGATCATCGGCGACAAGAACGTGGTCGCGACCGGCTCGCGCTTCTTGCCGCTCAACACGAGCCCGGTCACGAGCACCGCGACGCCGACGCCCGCAGTGATGAACCCGATCGTCGAGATCGTCGCCATCGTCTTGGCGGTTGACAAGTCACCTGTATACGCGGAGCCGCAGTAATTAGCCCCATCCGAGCCCACGCCTTTGCAGTTCGACTTCACGGTCGCTGCCTCCGAGAGCGCAAACGCTCCGGTGACCGCGCCGACCGCGACGCCCGCACCCATCCCCGCGATCCCGATCCACACGAGCGGTGACGTCGAGCTCGATGGGACGATCGGCGTCGTTACTGGTGGAGGCGTCGTCACTGGTGGAGTCGTCACTGACGGTTTGTCTGGAGTGGGAGGCAGCGCGTTGGAGGCGACCGCAGGCAGAACGATCTTGATCTCTTTCGTCTCGCCCTCCGCCACAGTGGTCGTGCCCTCGCCGTGGCGCCCGTCGTCCGTGTCCACGGTGGCTGTGTGGGGCCCTGGGTTGGCTTGACGAGACACGGAGAGCGCGGCGATCGGGACCGTCACTCCATCGAGCTTCACTGTGGCGTCGTGACTTTCGAGCCCGACGATGGAGAGGTTCACGTGCGGGATGCGCGGAGCGATCTGCGTCGCGAGGTCCTCGGCCTCTCTGCGCGCCTGCGTGGAGCGTGCTGTCTCGTTGGGTGCGGGCGCCAAGCGCGCGACCGCGAGCGCGGATTCGCGGGCATCGACCAGGTGACCGACCGCGAGGTGCGCGCGCGCGAGCGTAGCCCCGATGACTGGAGTTTGTGCGAGCGCCCACGCCGCCGTCAGCTTGAGGAGGGCGGTCGTGCTGTCTCCCGCGTCGAGCGCATCCGCGCCTGCTTTGTAGAGCTCGCGCGCGGTGGCGACGTTCTCCGAAGACTCGGGGCCGGCGGCGGCGCTCTTCGCGGCACCGCCCATGATCGCCATTGCGATCGCCATCGCGCAGGTCGCGCTACCAAATCTCGTCATGCTTGCCTCCACTGGACGCGGCCGAGGCGCTCGTCACCGGCTTGATTCCGGGTTTGGTGATCGGCTTGCCAGACACCGTCACACTTGCGGTCGGGATGACGACGGTGACAGAAGCGATCACGGGCAGCGCGACCGAAGGCGGGGGCGCGGCTGAGCCAGAGCTCGCCAAAGATGCCGCTGCGACTGTCGAGTTCGAAGGGCTCGTCTTGTCAGGTGAGCCGTGGGACGTGCCCATCCACACAGCGGCACCACCGACGACCGCAGCGAGCACGACCGCTGCTCCCACGAACGGCAAGACGGCTTTCTTCTTCGCGGGCTGAGGCTCGACGTTGCCTCCGTTCGACGTCGCGAAGGCGGTGTCTCGAAGAGAGAGCTCCGTGTGTGGCGCGATGACGATCCGTTGGGACGACGAGGCCGACTCTCCCATCCCCGGCATCGACACACGAGAGGACCGCTCGGTCGCGAAGCCAAGCGCTATGCGTAGCTCATCGGCGAGCTCACGCGCGGATTGAAACCGATTGGCTACGTCGCGCGCGCACGCCTTCGCGAACCACTGATCGAGATCTGGGGGCAAGCTCGGCTGGAGCACGGAAGGCGGCGGTGCCACCGCTTCGTTGACGATGATCGCGAGCGCGCTGACCGTGTCTGCGACGAACGGAAGCGCGCCAGTGAGCGCTTCATAGGTGACGATGCCGACCGACCAAAGATCCGTCCGGTTGTCGATCTGCTTGCTGCTCCGAAACTGCTCCGGACTCATGTAATAAGGGGTCCCGAGGCTCTCGCCGGCCATCGTCGATTGGCGCCGCCCGGTCGTCTTCTTGGTGAGCTTCTCCGTCTTCGCGATGCCGAAGTCCAGCAGCTTCACGAAGACTTCTCCCCCCTCGTTGGCGAGGAAGATGTTCTCGGGCTTGATGTCGCGGTGAATGACGTTCTTCTCGTGAGCGCGCTCCAACGCCTTGCACAGCTGCGAGATGACCGTCACCACGAACTCCGGCTGGAGCCGCCCGTCCAGCTTGATCCGGTCCGCCAGATCCGTGCCTTCGAGCAGCTCCATGACGATGAACGGCGTCTGCGAGTCCGTGAGCCCGTAGTCGTAGATCTTCACGACGTGTGCGCTCTTCACCTGCGATGAAGCCGCCGCCTCTTGTGAGAAACGCGCGCGCGCTGATGCGTCGTTCGCGTAGTCGCCTTGGAGGAACTTCACCGCGACTTCGGTGCCGAGCGCGAGGTGGTCAGCGACCCAAACCGCACCCATGCCACCCTCGCCCAAGGGGCGAAGGAGCCGGACGTTCGCAGTGACGTGCTCGCCGGGTTCTAGCTTCAAGGCGCTCGTCCAATGCTACGCCCAAAACGCAGCCGCGCTCTCAGGGAAGTTTCGCGTTCAAGAACGACTTGAGCTTGAGCAGCGTCTTGACGTCTCGGGTAAAGGCCGGGACTTGATACTCCTTGGCCCAGGCCGACACCTCGCTCAAGAACGCGCTCTTCGCGGCCTCATCCGTCATTACATCCTCCACGGTTCGCCCGCGCGCGGCGCCTTTCTTGAGGCCGCCGACATAAGCGTCGAGCCGTGCGTAGTCGTCGCCCAAGAAATCTTTGAGCGCCACCGCGTCGTCCGCGAGGCGGCCGATCACGCCGTCCTTCGCCTCAGGTGTGCCCGCGACCGCATGAGCCGCGGCCACGCGCAAGACGAATGCGTCGTCCAAGAAGCCGAGGTCGTCCATGCCGTCAGGGATCAAGTCGAGCGACTTGAAGAGGTAGTTGAGGCCCGCGACGGCGTGGCGCTTCACGTCGTCAGCAGAGTTGCCTTGGACGAGTTGTCCAAGCGCGCCTGCGTCTTCGCCGAGCGAGCGCAGCCAGGAGGGGAAGATCTCGAGGTACTTCGGGTCGATCGCCTGGTCGGTCATGGCAGCCACGCTATCAAGCAACCGCGTCGCTCACAATTGGGGACGTGCCAACGGCACCTCTACTCGCCAAAGGCCGTTGATGTCCGCCGAAGGAGGCATCAATTGCTGGTCGAGCAATTCAGGTTTTGTCCGCGTCGGCGGGGAGTCCCAGCGCGGCGAGGATTCGTGGGGCGACGTCGCGCAAATCATGTGCATGATGCACGAATGTGGCGGCGCCTTTCCCGTACGCCAGCAACGGCACCAGCGCGCGTGTGTGAGAGCGCGTGGAGAGATCTTCGAGGTTGCCGTGGTCGCTCGTCACGACCACCAACTGCTCCTCGTCTACCGCGAGGAACAACGCGCGAAGGAAGCGGTCGAGCTTTGTGACCTCCGCGCGCGCCCAGGTCATGTCTTGTGAGTGTCCCGCCATGTCCGTCGTGAAGATCTCGAACAGCGACACGTCCGTCTCGCGCGCACCAGCAGCGACGTTGCGAGCGGCCTGCTCGAGGGTCACTCTCGGAGCGTCGAGCCCCCACGCACGCAGCGTCTCACCGGTGAGGTCGAAGGTCGCAGCTCTCCCTTCGCGCACGCCTTCGAAGGTGGCGAGCGAGCCTCCTCCTGCGAGCGCCGCCAAGCTGCTCGCCGAAGGAGGATGTCTTCGCGACGGCTTCTCTTGCCCACGTAAGACGCGCTCGATGTGACGAACGCGCTCGACGTTGTAAGCGTTCAAGAACGCCGCGCGCTTTCCACCCTGCCGCACGCGCATGAGCAGGCTTCGCTCGGCGATGAGCTTCGCAAGGCGTGGCGTGGGGTGACCCGAAAAGTGCCCATTTTGTAAGGCGATCGCGTCATCTCCAGTGAAGATGGTGGCTTGTCCTGTCGCGCTCTGCGGCAGACCTGGGTGCCCGAGCGTCGCGTCGATCGCGCCG
>JANYHY010000601.1 GCA_025362165.1 Myxococcales bacterium
AGCAGCGAGCCGTCGGCGTTGTCTGCGAGCCCATCCAGGCTCACGCCGAACCCACATCCCTGCAACGGTCCGGCGACGGCGCCCACGATCAGGAGCGCGCCCAGGACAGCGCCGCAAGCGAACTCTCGGCGCATGGCGTCCACTGTAGCAGAAAGCGTAACAGAAATTCTTTTGCGCCGGCTCGTCTCCGCTATGATGACTCATCGTGGGAGACCCTGCAGTCGCCTCGGCACCGCGCATCATTGGTCGCTATGCGATCTATGACGACATCGCTTCAGGCGGCATGGCGACGGTGCACCTCGGGCGACTGATCGGCCCCGTCGGGTTCTCGCGCACGGTCGCCATCAAGCGCTTGCACCCGCAGTTCGCCAAGGATCCCGAGTTCGTCTCGATGTTCCTCGATGAAGCGCGACTCGCTGCGCGCATTCAACACCCCAATGTCGTGCCGACGCTCGACGTCGTTGCCACCGGTGGTGAGCTGTTCCTCGTGATGGAGTACGTGCGCGGCGAATCGCTGGGACAGCTCGTTCGTTGCGCAGCCGAGCGCGGCGAGCGTGTGCCTGCGAGGATCGCAGCCGCGATGATCTCCGGCGCGCTTCAAGGCCTTCACGCTGCGCACGAGTCGAAGGACGAGGGCGGCTCGATGCTCGGCCTCGTCCACCGCGACATCTCTCCGCAGAACGTGCTCGTCGGAGTGGACGGTACGGCGCGGGTGCTCGATTTCGGCGTCGCGAAGGCCGAGAACAAGATGCACGCGACACGCGACGGGCAGCTCAAGGGCAAGATCCTCTACATGTCGCCCGAGCAGCTCGAGGACAACGACATCGATCGCACGACCGACATCTACGCGATGGGGTTGGTGCTGTTCGAGGTGCTGTGCGGAGAGCGCATGTTCTCCGGATCGAAGGACGGCAAGGCCATCGCCAAGATCATGCGCAACGAAGTGCGCGTCCCGAGCGAGGTCGTCCCCGCGCTCCAGCCGTTTGATGCGGTCGTGCGAAAGGCGACATCGCTCGCGACGACCGATCGCTACGCGACCGCGCGAGAGATGGCGAGCGCTGTGGAGCGTGTGGGTGGCGTCGCGTCTCCCGCGGAGGTCGCGGACTGGGTGGAGAGCTACGCAGGCGAGCGCATCAACGCGCGTACGCGGCGCGTCGCGGAGATCGAGAGCGCCGCTCAGCTCGAGCGCACCGAGGTGCAGAGCCAACTCGCGAACGAGCTCGCGCGCACTGCGAACGATCCGCAAATCCCTGCCGACCGCGTGAGCGAGCGCGCGCTGCACGAAGGCTCGCATCCGAGCGTGTCCGGCGTCGCCGCGCGACGTCTGTCGACGAGCGACGCCACAAGTGGGAGCGCGGTGACGGCGCCCGCTGACAAACCCAAGTGGCTATTGCCGATGGTGGCTGCGTGCGGCGTGATTACGCTCATCGCGGTGATCGTCATCGCGTTCACCGCGGGCAAGCGTAGTGATGGCGCGCCAACGGCGTCTTCTACCGCCACGAGCCCGCCGACCTTGACCGCGACCACACCCGTCGTGCTCGCCGCGGCGCCGCCGACCACGAGGCAAGACGCGCCGAGCGCCATTGCGAGCACGACGCCTAGCGCGAGCGCGAAGACCAAACCAGCAGTGGTGTTCACGGGACCAGTGAAGAACTGTGACCCTCCCTACACGCTCGACGCGAAGGGCCACCGCCACTTCAAGCCGGAGTGCCTGTGAAGGGTCGCGCGGCGCTCTTTGCTTCGATGACACTCCTCGTCGCGGTCCCTGCGATCGCGGCCGACGCAAACCGCCAGGCATGTGTCGAGGCGACCGAGAAGGGTCAGACCGCACGGGACGACAACAAGTTCTCCGCAGCGCGCGAGCAGTTCCTGATCTGCTCGGCCAACAAGTGCCCTGCCGTCATCGCCAAGCAATGCACCGAGTGGATGCAGAAGCTCGAGGTCGATCAGCCGAGCATCGCGTTTCGCGCGCGAGACGGCGCGGGCAAGGACGTCATCGACGTCCACGTGACGATGGACGGCGCCCCGCTCACCGATACGTTGGACGGCAAGTCGATCAACGTCGAGCCCGGAGTCCACACGTTCAAGTACGCCCACGCCGGCTCCATCGACGTCGAAGAGAAAGTCGTCGTGCGCATCGGCGAGAAGAACCGCTTCGTGGACGTGACATTCGTCGCCATCAAGCCCGTCGCCATCCCCGGGCCCGTCCAGCCGTCGACTGGTGGCTTTCACGTGCCCGCGGTCGCGTGGGTCACTGGCCTCGTCGGGTTGGCGGCGTTCGGCGGGATGACCGCGCTCGCGATCATCGCCAATCACGACGAGACGTCTCTTCGCTCGTCGTGCGCGCCTCGTTGCGCGCAGAGCGACGTCGACGCGATCCAAACCAAGCTCACATTGGCGAACGTCGCGATGGCCGTTGGCATCGTCGGCGTCGGCGTCGCGGTGACCTCGATCATCGTCGCCAATGTTGGCGGAGGCAGCAAGCAATCGGGCGGCGCGCAGCTTCGCGTACAAGCGGGCGTTGGCTGGGGCGGTCTCTCAGGTTCGTTCTAGTATTTGTCCTTGACGAGTCGGCGACGGCGCAGCACGTCGCATTGGCGCCAACAGCTGCGTAGCCAACGGCGACACGACGTTCGCGAAGCCGGCGTCACGCACTGCTCGACGCGTCGATTCATCGAGGATGCCCCAGCGCGTGAGCCCGCTCGCGATCGGGAGCGCCGGCGCGTCCCACGCTCGGAGTTCCTCCTCGATCACATGGGCGAGCGTTGGGCTCTGCTCGAGCGCCCACGCCGCGAACGCGTACGCGAGCTCTGCGTGACGAGACTCTTCGTCTGCGATCTTCGCGAGCGCGACCCGCAAGAACGGAAGCTCCGCGAGATCCGCGGCAGCGCGCACCTCGAGCGCCGCGAGCGTCTCGCCGATCATTCCCTCGCGCGCGACCAGGCGAAGCACGGACTCCATCGTCGTCTCATCGGTGAACGCTCGATCGATCGACATGGCACCTGGACCGACCTGCTCGTTCGAGAGAGCCTTCACGAGACCAAACCCGAACCGCGCGTGGCGTGTCTCGTCCGCCATCGCATCGGTCGCTCGCGTCACGAGGTGGGACGGCGCGCCCAGCGCGATCAACTGCAGGGCGAAGCGGGTGAATGACGCGATCGACGCGTGCTCCGCGAGCGCCCAATCGGTGTAGTGCCTAATCAGCGCGACGCGCTCGTCGAGCGTGACATCGTGCATGCGGAGATCGATCTCGTCCGCCCAGCCCGGTTGCGAACCAACCGCCGCGAGCCTCGCCGCGTCGTCGACGATGAAGGGTCGCCCCTCGACGATCGTGGAGTGCGGCGGCTTGACGGGCGGCCTCTTCGGAGGCGGCTTCCGCGGCTTGTTCGTGGCGGTTGCGACGCTCGCGCTCGGCTCGGGCGTCGGCGTGGCGCTCGGCACGGGCGTCGGGGTGGCGCTCGCGATCGGCGAGAGCGCCGCGTCCGGCATGACTTCCGAGGGCGTGCTCGCGACAGCAGAGGCGCTGACAGCGGGCGGTCCCACGATCACAGTGTCGGTTGGCTGTTGAACTGCCGGCGCGCACCCGAGCGCGGAGAGCGTGACAGAGATCGCTCCGAAGAGCGCGTGGCAGTGAGCACGCCTGAGCTCGTCATCCATCGCGCCATGCTAGCTCTCGCCAATGTCCAAACCCACTATCTTCATGAGGCGCAGCGCGTTGCTGCTGTGGACGACGCCCTCACGTAGTCGGTAATCGAACGTCATCACCTCGCCGTTCACCTGCTCTTGAAAGTGGACATTTCGCACTTTGCCTGCAAGCTCCGTGTCCATATCGGACAATCCCAAGTCGTGAGTCGACACGGCGCCGAGCGCGCCTTTTCGGAGCAGATCGCGGACGAGGGCGCGCGCTCCGATGAGCCGCTCGCGAGAGTTCGTGCCGTGGAGGATCTCGTCCAGCAAGAAGAAGACGCCCTCTCCTTTTTTCGCGAGATCGACGACGAGCTTGAGCTTCTTCAATTCGGCATAGAAGCGCGACGTGCTCTCTGCGAGCGAGTCCGCCACACGCATGCTCGTCGCGACGGCAAGCATGCCGATCTTGAGCTCGCTCGCGCACGTCGGCGCGCCCGCGAGCGCCAACACGACGTTCGCACCCATCGCGCGCATGAGCGTGCTCTTGCCGCTCATGTTCGAGCCAGTGATGACCAGCGCGGTGCCCGGTCCCGAGAGCGAGACGTCGTTTGCGACCCGCTTTTGTCGCGGGATCAGCGGGTGGCCGAGCGCGGTGGCCTCGAAGCGAATCGCGTCGGTGACCTCGGGCCAACAGAGAGTTCTGTCCTCGAATGCCATGGTGGCGAAGCTCGAGAGCGCCTCCAGTTCGCCCAACGCCATCAACCACTTTCGCACTGCGGTCGCGTTGCGTCGACGCCAGCCGTCGAGGGCCAAGACGATGAGCGGCTCGAAGAAGAACATCGGCGCCACGAGCAAACGGAACACCTCGTTGGAGAGCCCGTCTGCGAAGCCGACGATCGCGCCAAGCCGGCGCATCGAGCTCGTCGCCGAGACCACCTCAGCGGAAGCAGCCAATACTCGCTTCTGCACGTCGACGAGGAGCGCGGACTCGAACTTCTGACTCTCGATTAGCGCGAACAGCTCACCATAGGCGGAGAGGCTGCTCTCGCGCGACGTGACCGCCGCCACGACTGGAGACGTCTTTCCGCGCATGGATAGGCCGAGCAGCACGGAGATCGCGTAAGGCCCCATGGTGAAAGACGTGGGCCACCCCCGCGCACGTCCCAGGATCAGGGTAGAGAGGACGATCGTCGGGATGACCGCGCCGAGCCCTTGCCAAAGCAATTGTGGGAACGGCTCACCCTTCTGCTCGATCCACGCGAGCATCGGAGCGGGATCGTGATTGTCCCCGAGCGTAGCGCCGAGAATGGCGAGCTGCTCGCGGAGCTCGAACTTGCCGGAGAGCTCCTTTGCGGCCGATTGCCGCGCTGTCACGATGGCGGCGCTCTTGGGCGGTGCGCTCAACCAAGCCGCGATCGTCTCTTCGCCGAAGCGCGTCGCGGCGACGCTCACTCGCTGAAAGAGTGAAGACTTGCCGAATACGTCGAGGTCCGACCCGTACGGGTGATCGTCTTTCGCGAACGCAGCGCCCTCGCGGGAAGCGGACCAATCGCCCACGAGGCGCGCGCAGCCACGCTCGCAGTACACGAGCCCAGCGCGTGCTCGAAGGCGACGACGCTCGATGCGTTGATGCACGACGAGCAACACCACGAACGCAACCACTGCGCCGCCGACGCCGTACCACCAGGCTTCCGCGGTCTTCGCGAAGACGATCGTGAGCATGCCCCCGATCGCGACGAGCACCAGGAGCAGCCGCGCGGTGCCCACGAGGCGAAAGCGCGTCTCCTGTTCGGCGACCTCCCGCCGTCGCACCTCGAGTTGGCGCGTATAAAGCTCAAGCGGCTCCAAGCCATACCTGACTACTGCGCGTACAGCCGCGACGCGAGGCCGATCGGCGCCGACGTCATTGGACTGGCGGTGGTGCCGGAATCGTGCTCGCGGCGGGCACAGGAACAGGGTTGGGAGGAGGAGGCGGCGGCGGCACTACTGCAGTTGGAGGAGGCGGCGGTGCGTCTTCAGCGAGCAGTTGATTGAGCTTCTTTTCTCTCGCCGCGTCGTCCGGGCCGCTCATCAGCTTCGTTGCGTCGAACGTCAATAGCGGCAACTGGCCACCGCCGTTGTACGTGGGGAGCTTTCCGTCCCAATGCTCCAGTGCTCGATATTGAAGTACGGCCGGGCTAGTGGACAATCGGATGATCTCGTTGGCCTTCGCCTCGGAGCGCGCGCGAATCAGCTGCGCGTCCGCCTCGCCTTGCGCTTTCTGACGAGTCGCCTCGGCTTGTCCGTGCGCCTGCGTGATCGCTTGATCGGCTTCCGCGCGCACTTGGCGAACGCGGTTCTCGCTCTGGATCGCGTTCTGCGTCGCCTCCATCGCGCGGTTGATCGCGTCAGCGACGTTCTGCGGCAATCGCAGGCTGCCATTGAAGGTCAATTGGTCGATGATGATCCCGTCTTTGCCGAGGTTGTCTCGGACCTTCTGCGTCACGTCACCGAGCATCTTCGATTTTCCGGCGCCGTAGATCTCCTGCACGGGCATGGTCGAGGCGACCTCTCCGAAGGCCTCGCGCACGACGTTTCGCATGTAGCGATCGGCGAGCTCCAGCATGTCGTTCATGCGGAATCGCCCGTAGAGCTTGGGCGCCTGCATCGGATCGATGTGAAACGATAATCCGATATCGGCGTTGACGTTCACGCCCTCGGTCGAGCTGAAAGTGATGGACTCATCAACGGTGCGGCCCTCATGCGGGTTCGCGCTCCAAACGACGTTCTGCACGCTAGTCGGGAATTGCACGATCTGCTCGGTGATGGGGTTGTACCAGACCCAACCCATCACGACTGGCATGTCCGAGACGCCACGCTCGCTCCCGGCGAGGTGCACGCGGATGCCCACGTGACCTGCGTCCACACGGGTGGTGGACGAGCAGCCGACGATCAACAGCGCGATGAACACGACGCTGCCGATCGCGAAGCGCTTCATCGAGCCGAAGTTCGCGCGTTCCATCATCGAAAACACATTAGCCATTACAATTGCCTTTCGTCATGACCGCTTTGCCGCTTGCCGAGTGTCATCGTCGCGCCACCGAGACGGTAGCAGCGACGGCGATGGCCGCGATGATCGCGAGCGCCGCCCAAAACTTCACATCGTCCCCGCCGTTCAGCCATGGTCGCAGCAGCATCGCGGCGCCGAAGTCCAGGCCTACGAGCCCAAGGCCGATCCAGAGACGCCGACCCATCGGCTTGCCGAGCTTGCTGCGCAGCTGCTCGTTCTCGTGACGGAGCGAGTCGTTCTCGTCGCGGTATGGCGTTGGCATCGACGCGGCAATTGATAGCACGTCGCCATGCGCGGCGCTCACGCGATGCCGTTCAGAACCTCGCGAAGAAGCTCCACACGGTAGAGGCCTGTTGAGACCACGGCGCGTGACCAAGCCCATCGATGAAGCACGCGACGACTGGGTGATCCGAGGGTAACCCCTTCGCTGCGAAGCATGGCGACGGCAGCGTAGGGTCCGAGGCGAAGTTGTAACCCGCGCGGGGCGCTGCGTGATTCCAATAAGCCCAGTGCTGATAGCTTTGCCAACCGCCGTCTGGCAATTTGGGATCATTGACGACCGTCATGTCCGCGTTGCCGTGGATGATCAGCGCTGGCATCGGCGGCGTGGGGCACGTGAGCTGGCCGTCCCCGTTGTAGGCGGTATTCGGCCAATACGGACCGCCGCCAGATTGCGGCGCGATCGCAGCCAGCTTGTCGCCACGAAAGCACGCCAAGTGATTGGTGAAGAACCCGCCGCGCGAAAACCCAGTAGCGAATATGCGCTTATCGTCGACGCAATAATGGGTTTGGATCTCGGTGAGCAATCCATCGAAGAGTGCGATATCGATGTTCGTGGGTGGCCCTGAGTCCAGGTCCCACCAGCCGTTCGCCTGCTGCACTCCGTCGGGATAAACGAATATCGCGTTACCGCTGGCGGGGGCCTCGAGGTTCAAAGCGGAGCGAATCCCAGCGCCTGTGCCGCCGTCTCCGTGCCACACGAACACGAGCGGTAGTCGCTTTTGATTGCTTGCGTTGGCCGGGACGGAGAGCACGTAAGTGCGTTTGCGACTGCCTACTTGAAGAGCGTTGGCGTTCGAGACCCCCGTCGGACCGACCGTCAATCCGACGCACGCTCCTGCTGTTGGAGCATCTGATCCGGCTTCGGAGGGCGGGCTCGTGTCTGTCGCGCTTGTATCTGTGGAGGCGTCTACGGCGTTCGTGATCGTGTCGTCGCCGCTGCACGCGACGATCAACAGCAACCACATTGATCGATTGGCTTCGCCAGCCCCAAATGGCTTCATCACTGGGAGATCGTAGCCTTTCGTGCGCGGCGCACCATCACGAACACACCGACCGTGATGATCAACACGACGAGGCCAGCAGCGCGCAGCATCCACCATCCGAGATCGACGACCACGACCTCCGCTGCGCCTGCGACAGGCGGGATCACGACGAGAGAGCGCATCACCTCGGCCGCCTCTGTGTTCACGTCCTCGGCGTGCACGGCGTCGTTCGGGAGGTGAAACGCGAGCAGGTAGACGTCCTTTCCGCTCGCGACGACATAGACGCGATCGTGCGAAGTGGGGCTGTCGATGCTCGCGACGAAGGCCTCCGATTTCGGCGCCTGCTCGGGCTCGCTCGCGATCAGCCCGGCGCTACCGGACGCTTGCCACTCGTCGCGAGTCTCGTTGACCAGGCGACGCGCGTCGATCAGCGTGAGCGATTTTCCGAAGCGGTAAATCTCTTTGGTGATGACGAGCTGATAGCTCCAATCGAGGTGGCGCACTACCCCACTCCACACGACGCGATCGGCGTTCGCCACGTTCTGCGCGTCGATCGAGGCGAAGTCTCCTGCGCAATCGTTCCGCGCCT
>JANYHY010000636.1 GCA_025362165.1 Myxococcales bacterium
CACGTTCAAGGAGAAGAACGATTTCGAGCCGCGCAGCATCGCGCGGAACATCGTCGACAAGAATCTCCCGCTGATCGCGCAACAGAAGCACATCCAGGACATCTGGGACTCGAAGCCCGCGTGTCGAGGCGTGTACCGCGACGACCAACGAGCGTTCATCGACGATGTCACGCGCGAGTTGAACAACATCATGAGCCCGCCCAAGCCGGCGGCCGAGCCCGAGGTCGTCAAGATCGTGCCCAAAGAGGCGCCGCGCCCGTGGCTAGTTGGTGAACGCGGGTATTCGCTGACAGCGTTGCGCGAAGGCGTGCTCAGCGTGAAGAAGCACTTCCCCAACGGATCACCGCTCGTGGGCGAGTTGCGTTGGTCGAACCGCGTGACCACGAGCCTATGGGGCTTTTGCCGATACTCCGACAAGAGCATCACGCTCAACTGCGTCTTGAACTCTCCAGACGTGCCGCTCTTCGTCGTCGAGTTTCTGATGTTCCACGAGATGCTCCATGCGGACATGCCGAGCGCAGGCCACAACCGCGACTTCCGTCAACGCGAGCGAGCGTACGCGCCGTCGGTCGAAGCGTTCGAAGACGCGACCAAGCGCGGCATCAAACCCGGTCCTCGCGCGGGTGCGGACTTCTGGCGCGTGCGCGCCGACATGTTCTTCGACACGTTCGCTCGGTACTACGCAAGCAAGAAGCCGGGCACGGAGATGGACCTGTAGCCATGACCACGCGCATCTTGAGCCAGCCTTCAGCCGTGCACGCCGCGTTCAGCGACGCGTGCGCCTGGTGTGAGACGATGTCACTCGCCACGCCAGCGATCGTCTCGAACGCGGGCAAGTGGCCAGTGTGGTCCACGCTCGAGAAGCACGCGACGAAGATCACCGCGGCGTTCGTCGCCCTCGACGGGATGCGGTCCGAACCGGCGGCCCTCGAGCGGCTGCAGGAGCACGATTGCCTCCGTCTCGTGCCTGCGGCGGACGGCTCCTTCCGTGCGAACGTCTACCGATTTCAAAAGGGAGACGTGGTGCGCGTGCTGATGGGCGCAGGCATGCTGGCACCCACAGGCCTCATGGCGCCGGTTGAGGCGATGTTGTCTTGGGAGGGCAACGCGCTCGACCCGTTCGTTGCCGCGGTTGACGCGGTCTTCGAGAAGGCGCGGGAGCACGCACACGTGCCGTCGGCCAAGGAGCTCGCGACGTACTCCAGCGCGTTCTACGCCGGCGTGGACCTCTGGGACCAGATTGTAGAACTCGGCGCGCCGTTCATTCGCTCCACTGCGCAAGATGCTGACATGCCCGAGCTCGAACTCATCGTCGACAAGAAGACGATCGCCAAGGCAATGAAGTCGGTGCGCGAGCAGCTCCTCGAGGTCGCGACCGAGCGCCGTCGCCAGAAGATCGGCTTCCACGGCGGCAGCGGCGTGTACACGATCCACTGGTGTCCAGCGCTCAAGATGTGGGCGCTCTTCGAGAAGCTGGACAACCGCTTTTGGAACAGCTTCGGAGTGTCGCGTCCGGACCCAGAGAAGTCTCTGCAGATCACCGTCGAGGTGAACCCACCACTTGAGGGGATTGATCGAAAGGTGGGTGGCGCGTTCGCCAGCGACCCACACGGCGGCGCGCTCTACTTCATCCACCGCGGCCGCATCGGCGGCGGGCAGAAGGGTATCGGCGCTGAGCTGTTCTGGAGTCGCTTCCGCGGCGGCGTCCGCATGCGCGAGCCCGGTCGGGAAGACGCATGTAGAGTCGTCGTCGTGGGGAAGATCGGCGCGCCCGAGTTCCCACGCGACGTCGCAGGCTTCGTCCACGAGGTCGCGCGCATCAAGGCAGCAGCAGTATGACTGCGTTTGTCCAGAGCCTCGCGAGGCTCGTCCGTTGGGAGTCACGATGAAGACGCGCAAGCTGCACGCAAAAACCAACGATTCGCCTGGGATTGCGCTCCGAGTACCCAAGTTACCGATGCCGTACGCGGAACTTCGCTCGATGAGTGTAGAGATGGCTTATGGAGTCATGCCAGAAGTCTTGGCGTTCCTCACGTTGACGGGTGGGTGGAATCTCCGCCCACTTACCGCTCGAGCCAGCAAGCAGTTGGCGCCGCGGTTCCGTAAGTTCTTTCTTGCCACACGCGGCTACACCCTTGGGCTTGAGCTCGTTGCCGGGCGCCTCCCAGCAGCACTCGCCCAATATGCGCTGTTTGAGGGGTGGACGCGCGAGTACTTGAGGTCGGGTGGAAAGCACCTACGTGACGAGGACGATGCATGCATGCACGTGCTCAAACAACTAGAGAAGCAAGCGAGTCGTCATGACGTCCACACGCGTCTGCCCGACTACGGTGGTGCACGAGACGCCGTTGACGGGCTCGCGGCTGACCTCGCTGCACACGCTCATGAGCCCGCATTTATGGCGACGTCAGGTGCTTGGGCACATTCGGACGACGCCAGGAAGGTCGCCCAATTCGCGCAGCGCCTCCCCACCTTTGCGAGGGCATGGAGAGGTTCAAAGCCGAAGCGGCTCACCCCGCGGCTCGTCGTTCAGCTCACACATCAGTATCGAGACTGCGCTGCAGTCTTCGAGCAGTGCTTTCGACGCTTCGTGGCGCTTGAGCAGGCAGCGCGGGGATCGGCGGTCAGTTGGGCGCGGCTTGAGCGGGCGACGTTCGCGAATCTGCTGGAGACGGCAAGAGCGCAGGGGGCGAACGCTCATCTCGATGCGCTGAGCGTCGGACTGATCCGCGAAGTGCGGAACGTGTTCGCACATGGCCACCCGACCGTTGACCCGCGGACCCGGAGCGTGGAGATCCGCAACAAGGGTCGCCTCATCGTCGCGTGGACATCAGAGCAGTTCTTTGACGCGACGTGGACGCTCACCTCCTATGTGCTTGCGATGCTGACCTTCGACGCCCAGCTCCAGCTTATCGCGTACCGCAGCATGCTTGAGAGCCTCGTTACCGCAGTACATGCGGAGCACGAACGAGCGTAGGCCATAGCCACCAGGGGACGTCGTGCTGCTTGAGGATGTCGCGGTTGTCCGTCAGCGGCGGGCGTGCTGCGCGTTGGAAGGTCGACAAACTCTTCCCGTCGGCTGCCCAGAGCCGGCAACGCTGTAGACACCAACGCAGTGCAACTCGGAAGGCGGTCACGTTGGACGGGCTCGTGATAGGGAATGCTGCATGTCGCTCTTCGGCCACCTCGCCCTTCGCTTCGGTTCGCAGCCGGAGAATCTTGCGACGGAGGGCCTCGGCTACCT
>JANYHY010000682.1 GCA_025362165.1 Myxococcales bacterium
GCGCTCTCGGCGTCGTCGATGACGTCGCCCACGAGGTCGTAGTCGCTGGCCTGCGTGATGCGCACGCGGCGCATCTGACCTGGCATGACCTCGCCGCCGGAGAGATAGACCTGACCGTCGATCTCGGGGGCCTGACCGCGATGGCGGCCCATCATCACGAGGTCGTGCTCTTCGCTCGCGCCCTCCACGAGGACCTCGAGCTCGCGCCCGATGAGGAGCTTGTTCTTCGCGCGCGCGATCTTCCGCTGCAGCGCCATCAGCTTGCGCCAGCGGCTCGCCGCGACCGCGGGCTTCACCTTGTCCGCGAGCTCGCTGGAGGCCGCGGTCTCCTCGTCGGAGTAGCGGAACACGCCGACGTGCTCGAAGCCGGCCCACTCCACGAACTCGGTCAGCTCGTCGAAGTCGGCCTGCGTCTCGCCGGGGTGACCGACGATGAACGCGGTACGGAACACCAGCTCGGGGATGCTCGCGCGCATGCGCTCCACGACGCGCTTCTGCCGGTCCTTGCCGTGACCGCGCTTCATGCGCTTCAACATCGCGTCTGCCGCGTGCTGCAGGGGCATGTCCACGTACTTGACGACGCGCGGATGATTGGCCAACACGTCAATCAATGACTCATCAAGTGTCTCTGGATACAGGTAGAACAGGCGCGTCCAGCGCACGCCGGCGACGTCCGCGACGCGACGAACCAGGTCCGCGAGGGCGACGCGATCCGCCTTCGGGAGATCTCTTCCGTACGCGACGGTGTCTTGCGAGACGAGGTTGATCTCTTTGACGCCGGACGACGCGAGCTGCTCGACCTCGCGCACGACGTCGTCCGCGCTCCGAGACCGCTGCTTGCCGCGCAGCTGGGGGATGACGCAGAACGAGCACGTGCGGTTGCAGCCCTCGGCGATCTTCACGTAGGCGCTCGCGCGCGGGCCCGTCAAAATGCGGGGATCGGCGGCTCTGATGACCCACTCTGCGGGGTTGCCGACGAGCATGCGGTCGGCGTCGCCATCCAGCACGTCCGCGAGCTTGAGCATGTCGGAGGATCCGAGGAAGTGATCGACCTCGGGCATCTGCGTGGCGAGCTCCGTGGGGTAGCGCTGCGAGAGGCAACCAGAGACGACGAGCTTGTCGCAGCGTCCCACTCTCTTCATCTCGCTGAGCTCGAAGATCGTGTCGATCGACTCCTTCTTCGCTTCGCCGATGAAGCCGCAAGTGTTGATGACGATGACCTCGGCGTCCTCGGGGTCGTTCGTGATCGCGAAGCCCTTGTCGCGCGCGACGCCAAGCATCACCTCGCTGTCGACTTTGTTCTTCGGGCAACCGAGGCTGACGAAGTGGATCTTCTTGTTGCGGCGAGCCATGGAGCGGGTGCGCTCTATAGCGCGGTTCACGCGCTCATGCTCGCGAAGAACCGCTCGAACAGGTAGAGCGAATCATGCGGGCCCGCCGCGGCCTCTGGGTGGTACTGGACGCTGAACGCCCTCAAATCAGGCGCAGCGAGGCCCTCGCTCGTGCCATCGTTGAGGTGCACGTGAGTCGACTGCACCGTGCTTGGGAGGCTCGCGAGGTCCACGCAGAAGCCGTGGTTCTGCGTCGTGATCTCGACGCGCCCGGTCGCCAAGTCCTTGACGGGCTGGTTGGCGCCGCGATGGCCGAACTTGAGCTTGAAGGTCTTACCACCGAGCGCGAGGCCCAGCAGCTGGTGACCAAGACAGATGCCGAAGATGGGTCGCTTGCCGAGCAGCGCGCGCACCGTCTCGACGCCGTAGGTGACCGCCGCGGGATCGCCGGGGCCGTTGGAGAGGAAGATCCCGTCGGGTTTCAGCGCGAGGATCTCACTCGCGCTCGTCCTCGCAGGCACCACGGTGACCTTGCAACCGAGGTCGACGAGGCACCGCAAGATGTTGCGCTTGACGCCGAAGTCGACGCACACGACGTGTCGCACGGCGCGCGGTGTCTTGCTTTGATCGCGCGTCTGCCAAACGCCGCGACCCTCGGTCCACTCGTAGCGTGTCTTGGGCGTGACGCGCTCCACGAGATCGAGGCCGCTCATGTCGGGAGCAGCTTTGGCGATGTCGAGCAGCTGCGTGGCCGTGCCCGTTCCGATCGCGGCGTTCTGCGCGCCGCCGTCGCGAAGCTTACGCACGAGCGCCCGCGTGTCGATCTCGCATATTCCGACGACGCCGTGCTCCTCGAGGTACCGATCGAGCGATTGTTCCGAGCGCCAGCTCGACGCGACTGGAGAGACCTCGCGCGCGACGAACCCAGCGAGCTTCGGACCGGGGTCCGAGGCAATACTTGATGCATCAATCGACTCGGTGTCGGCCATGTTGACGCCGACATTTCCGATCTGTGGTGCGGTCATCACGACGAGCTGTCCGCAGTACGACGGATCGGTGAGCACTTCTTGGTAGCCAGTCATCGTCGTCGTGAAGACGGCCTCGCCTGACGTGGTCCCGCGAGCGCCGAACGGGCGCCCTGTGAAAGTCGTCCCGTCTGCGAGCACGAGGTGCGCGACGTCACTCATCTTGAGCGCCGCTGGTACCACGGCGCAAATCGAGCGCCAACCGTCTCAGAAGGCGCCGACCGCGCCGATGCTGCCTGGGCCGACGGACGGCATGATCCACGCGCTCTTGTTCGGTGCGCTAGGCGCCGTCGCGAGGAAGATGATGCCGGCCACCACGCCGACACCGCCGACGATGAAGCCTACGGTCGAGAGCGTGCCCATCAGGTGATAGCTGTCCAGATCGCTCTGCAGCGTTGAAGCGCAGTTGACGCCGGAAGGGCACGCGGTGGAGAGCGAGCTGTGCTTGCCGAGCGCGAGCGCGCCGGTGACGCCGCCGAGGATGAGGCCAACGCCGCCGACGACGAAGCCAGTGATCGCGAGCGCCATGTTCGGGCCACCGCTCTTGGGTGCTCCCGTGTCTTGGCCAGTTCCCGCTCCGGTTGTCGGTCCAGTTCCAGTCGCAGGTCCGGTCCCCACGGCTGGTCCAGTCCCAGTCGCCGGTCCTGTGTCCGTCGCCGGCTTGTCTTCCTTCTTCAGCTTGATGCTCACTTCTGCCGCCTTGCCGTCGGCGACCTCGAAGCTCTCCTCCCCGCTCGAGCATGAAGCCGCGGTCGCTTTCACGATGTGAGTGCCAGGATCGATCGATTTCTTGATGCCCAGCACCGCGCTCGAGATCGGGTTGTCGTCGACAGTCACCTGAGGATTGTCACAGCCGCTCACGCTGATGGTGACCGACGCGATTCGCGCAGACACCGCGTCGATTTCTTTTTTCGCGTCGTCCACCGCGTTGGTGAAGAGCGCCGGCGCACCGGGCGGAGCGCCAGTGCGAACGACGCGGTTGTAAGCCTCTTGCGCGGCGACGACGTTCCCTTTGCCTGCGCTAGCGCGCGCATAGCCAAGCAGCAGCGTGGGAGGAACGGGAGCCTTCGCGTCATCGAAAATCTTCACTGCTCGCCGGAACAGGTCGGCCGCTTTGGCGAAGTTCTTCTTGTCCAGCGCGTCTTGTCCATCCTGGCCGAGCGAGCGCGCCGTGCTCTTGTCATCATCCGACTGCGCTCGTGCTTGATGCGTGAAGGTGGCGACGGACAAGGTGAGGGCTAGGGCGGCGCAGAGGATCGACGGTCTCATGATCCAACAACGATACGGTCCTTCGGCCCATGCGCGCAACACGTG
>JANYHY010000458.1 GCA_025362165.1 Myxococcales bacterium
GCTTGTCTTCCCCAACGATGCCGGAGAGATGTTCGATCAGTCCGCACGGATCTTTCAGGAAGGCTTCCATCGGGTCCTCAAGCGAGCGTGCTTCCCGATGATCGAGCGTGACAAGAAGATGCGCAGGTACATTCGCTTTCACGACCTTCGGCACACGTTTGCGAGCCAGTGGGTGATGAAGGGAGGTGACCTCTTCAAGCTCCAGAAGATCCTCGGGCATAAGACCGTGCAGATGACGATGCGCTACGCCCATCTCGCCCCGCATGCCTTCAGCGAGGACTTCAAGCGACTCGGCGATCGCTCGGTCGTCAATGGGGCGGCAGTCCTGCGAGGAAGGTTTCCTGCTGGAGGTGTCGCCACCGGCGACGTAGGGTTCCACTTTCAACGGGATCACCGGTGTCCATGGAGC
The DNA here is from genome assembly GCA_025362165.1 of Myxococcales bacterium. Taxonomy (GTDB): domain Bacteria; phylum Myxococcota_A; class Polyangia; order Polyangiales; family Polyangiaceae; genus JANYHY01. Next base: position 410 of record JANYHY010000458.1, read on the forward strand.
CGGCCGCTGATGCGGACTCGGTTCTTCGCATTTCCTGCCGCGAGCGCGAGGCGCGAGTGGTCGGAGGCGCTCGCCGTGGCGGCGCTGCGGAGTATGGATCCTCTCCGCTGAGGGCGGCGATGCGGTTCAGGGTCGCGCGTGTCGGAAGCCTTTCTCGAGCACGAAGTGTTCGGCGCGCTCGGTGAGCCGTTCGGCGATGACCTGGGCGTTGAGTGCGTCCGGGAACACCTTCGTCCAATCCTTGAACGCGCGATTGGTGGTGATGCAGGTCGAGCGCCGGAACTCGTAGCGCTCGGAGATGACCTGAAAGGCGAGCTTGGCTTGGGCGGCGTCCATCGCGAGGACGGCGAAGTCGTCAATGACGAGGAGCTCGGCGCGGACGAAGCGACGGAGCGCGCGCTCGAGCACGCCGTGGAGCTCGGCGCCGTGTAGCTCGCTGAGCATGCGCGGGGCGGAGACGAAGACGACGCGTCTCGTGGCGAGACAGGCCTTGTAAGCGAGGGCGCGAGCAAGGAACGTCTTGCCCGTTCCCGGCATGCCGATGAAAAGCGGGTTGGTCCCCTTGTCGAGGAAGTCGAGGTCGTGGAGGGAGAGGTAGCGCGCGCGGAGCTTCTTGCGCGCGGGATCGAAGTCGAAGTTGAAGGCGTCGACGGTGTTGATCTCAGGGAAGCGCGCGTCGCGGAGTCGGCGCTCAACGGCGCTCTTGATGCGGCTCTGCTTCTCCTCGTCGCAGAGTCGGTGGACGACATCTGTCGTCGAGAGATTCTCCTTGGCCGCACGATCGAGGATCGCGGCGACGTGCTTCGCCATTCCGGGAAGCTTGAGCCAGCGGAGCTTTTGCACGAGCAGGTCGAGCTCGTCGCTCGTGCTGGCGCCGTCGTCGTCCTTCTTCTTCTTCATGACGACTTCTCGGTTGCGGCGGGAGGCTGCTCGCCCGGATCGCGCGTCATCGTCGGCGCGAAGAGCTGGTCGTAGATGGAGAGATCGGGCTCGGGCAGCGAGATTGCGTCGAGCTCGGCGTTGCCGAGACGCAAGGGGGCGGGCTGCGGGATGAGACCGCGCTTGTGCCGCATGACGTACTCGACGTACTCGGCGCCGACGTGGCCCGTCTGCATGACCTCTCGGATCGCGCTCGCCGTGGCGATCGCGCCGAAGACTTCGACGAGGAACGTGAGTCGGAGGGTCTCGCGATGGATGGATCGGGAGCCTGCAGCGAGCACCTTGAAGTAGGAGCGCCCGGTCTCGCCGAGCGCGAGGAGCGCCGGAGGCAACCCACCGGCAGCCGCGCGCGGTCGTTGCTCGAGCAGTCCCTTCTTGTGCGAGGGATGCTCGATATCCTGTCCGATGTCCCACGACCGGCGGTGCTGCGCGACCGTCTTGGTCTCGAGGAGGAAGGAGACGAATTCGTCGTCGGCGCGCACCACGACCTGCTGCTGCGAGGCGAGCCTCCATGGGACCGAATACAAATTCCGGTCGAAGGGGACGCGAAACATCTTGGTCACGCCCGTGCCCTCCACGTCGTCGGTGTTGAACGGCGTGGCGCTGAGCGGCTTGAGAAGTCGCTTCTCCTCGTGCTCGAAGACGAGCTGGGGGACCTTACCGGTGACGTCATGGACGCGTCCGTTGGCGAAGTCGTCGCGCCAGCGGGTAGCCTGCATGTTGAGATCGAGGAGGTCTCTGAATCGGCGACCGGGCCAGAAGCGGCGCCGGACGAAGCCAATCGGTCTCTCGACACGTCCCTTCTCGTTACCTTTTCTCACGTTGCAGGCGCGCACGGCGAAGCCACGAGCTCGTGCGTAGTCGAGAAACTTCGGATTGAAGATGGTGGCCGTCGCGGTGTGCGAGAGCACGACGGTCTTCATATTGTCGAAGATGTCGACGAGCGTCGTTCCCTCATAGAAGCGCATGCATCGATCCATGCATCGGAGGAAGGTGCCCATCCTTTGGCTGAGCGTGAATTCGATGTAGAGCCGTCGTGAGTAGCAGAGGACGGCGACGAACGCGCTCACGCGACGCGCGACACCGGGCAACGCGAAGCCGAAGTCGGCCCAGTCCACTTGCATCGCCTCGCCTGGCGCGAAATCGAGCGTCAGGAACGCCGTGCGAGGCTCGCGCGGACGCAGACGCCGGAGGAGGTCGCGCAGGATCGTAACTCCGCCGGTATATCCGAGCGGTCGCAGGCGCTCGAGCACTGCCGGCGCCAACATCTCGGGCGTGTCGTCGAGCACGGCGCGGATCGCCGGCTCGTACGCGTCGAGCATCGAGCCTCGCGGGTCGACTGCCACCTTCGGAGGAGCGTGATGCCGACCGAGGATCTTGCCTACGGTCTTTCGCGCCATGCGGAGGCGTTTGGCGATCGCGCGCACCGCGACGCCCTCGACCAGACCGAGCCGCAATACCTCAGCAACGCGAGCGGAAGAGTCGGCTGCGCTCAGCACCTTCGGTTTCGTCCTGCTGGACCGCTTCATCGAGACCAGACCAGGCGAAGTGGACGCCAAGCATCACGAGAATCACCGACGCCACATGGGCGGCGCCTGAACCGCGCCGCGCGTGGCTGGTCATCGAGGAGTGCGCGCACGGTCTTCCGTGCGAGGTTGAGCTTCCTGGCGATCATCCGAATGCTCACTTCGAACTGGTACAGACGCAGCACCTCCGCAGCGGCGTCCCGGTTGTCCGTGCTCATCGCGGCACGAGCTGGAGCTGCCGGCGAGCATCACGAAAGTCACCGACTCCCCGCAGGCGGCGCCCGCGCCGCGCCTCGCGTGGGTCGACGATGTCGACGACGTAATGCAGCGAGCTCACGCCGAGTCCAAGGCCGTCGCAGAGGCCGAGGGAGTACAGATAGTCCTCCGACTCCGCAGAGAGCACAACGCGCAGAGGGCGGTCCTGCCAGAGCGCGATCGCCTCGAGGAGCATCGGCGCGGCCCAGCGGTGGTGCGCCGCTGTTACAGGTGCGAGGCGCGCCACGAGCACATCGTCCGGGCCCTCCGTCATCAGGATGCGCGTCTCCTGCTGGCGGGGAACTATCGTCAATCGGAACTCCTCGGTCATGGGCCGTGCCCTCCGGTGCCGCGGCGATCTCGGTCGCGGCGTCGGTGACCTTGCTCCCAAGGGCCAACTCCTCGGAAGGCTCATCCGTCACAGGGCTTGTTTTCCGCTGCTCCCGAAGCGCCGCCACGTGGTCGCGGTGGTCGTCTCTCCCCTCGTCACTGCTCTGGTGTCGAGCGTTGGCTTCGCGCTTCGCCCCAAGTCGGCACGCCGCGTCCTCGCAGTAGGCCCGTCCGTGGTCGCAGGCGCGACACACCACGAACGCCTGCCCGCACCACCGGCACTCAATCCATCGGCCCTCCGCTCGCACCGCTCCCCCGAAGCGAGTGCAGAAACTTTGTTACATCGGAGCGGTTGTGCGATCTCTCGCCCACGCACCGCTCGCGAGAGGGGCTCGGATCCTACGCCGAGCCCCTCTTCCTATTTTGTCGGCCGCTCCCGCTCTGCCTCGGACCTACCCCGGGGGCGCCCTCATGGCCGAATTCCCTGCGACGAGAGGTCGCCTTCCAATGACCCTGGAGACCCTTCCGGTGGATCACGGTCCCGCCGCCGTCGGTGTCTGTGAACGCCACGAAGTGGATCTAGAGAAGCGCCGAGATGGATCAGTCCAAGGGCGCCGTTGAAGCGTGAAGACCGGGCACCGGTGATCCCGCTGATTTTGGTACCCACGGAGACCGGTGGCGACATTCTGGCCACAGGGTCCGATCGTGAAACGTCTTCGGCGCGCGCACCTGCACGGTGGTGCTGCGTCGACCGGCTTCGCGGAACGGCTTGAGCCCGTAGCGCCGACAGAGCGCCACGAACAACTGCCGCTTCCACGGGTCAG
>JANYHY010000695.1 GCA_025362165.1 Myxococcales bacterium
GTCTGGACCGGCGTCTTGATCGTAGGTGGGAGTGTTGAACGACAGATACTTCGTGGACTCCGCGCCGCCGCCGTCCGCGACCGCCGTCGCTCTCGCGTAGCGGCTCGTCGCGAGCCTCACCTTGCCGACGTCTTGTCGAACGAGCTGCGGGTCGAGGCTCACTTGTCCAGCCTTGCTGCCGAGGTTGCCCACGAGCCAGTCGCTGAAGGCCTGTCCCTTGGGGATGCTCGTGTCGATGAAGTACGGCGAGTTGGTGTTCGGCGCGTTCCCTGGCAGCCAATCGGCTGCTGCTTGGAACTCTGCGGGTCCGCGCGGCGCGGCGAAGAAGTCGTACTCGTAGTGCGTGCCCAACACGCGCCCGCCGTTGTCCAAGAACGTCTTGACCGCAGTGTATGTCGCGAGGCCCTTGTCGCCCGCTGGCTGACACTCGCACGAGTTGATCAGCATGTCGTACTTCTGCAGATCCGTCTGCCATAGGCCCGTGGCGGGCGTGGTGGCGACGTTGGCGACCTTCTGCATTCCCGAGTTGTTCAACGCATAGACGCGCACGTGACCGGTGCCGGTCCCGACAGTGAACTCGGAGTCGTCGATACCGAACTTGCGCAGCGTGCACTCGATGGGATCACAAGACGACGCGATCGCGACGATGGGCATGTCGCCCTCGCTCGCTTTTCGCGGCAAGTGCGTGAGGCTCGGCGACACCGTGTTATCGACGCACGCGGAGATGTTGGGCACCGTCACTTGGCGGCGCCATTTGCCTGTTTGAATGACGAGCGGGATGTCCGTACCGACGGGCACGTCCTTGAGCGTGAAGTTGCCATTCGCGTCCGTGACAGCGCTCACGATCGGATCGCCGCTGACCTTGCCGCAGCGATCGCACGACACGCCGTTCGTGATCGCGTCCGGCTTGGAGTTGGGGATGTAGACGATCACGTTGTAGAGCGTGCGCTTGCCCGCGGGGTCGTAGACCGTGCCGCTCAAGTTGGTCGTGCCCGTGGTGCACGCGACCTTCTTGCAACGAGTGTCTGTGCAGGGAGGGGAGGTGTCTGGCGCGACGTTGTCGGGAAGCGCGTTATCGGCGTTGTTGTTCGTCGTGTCTGCTGCGCCGTCCTGCCCTGTCGGAATGACGTTGGTGGAGTCGTCCCCGCCGCAAGCGAACACGGAGACGGCAATCGCCGAGCAACCAAGAGTGAGAGCGATAAAAGCGGCGCGCATGGTGGACCTCCCTAAAGACCGCCGGACTCTACGCCCCACTGCAACTCTCGGCTAGGCCTTCTCATGAGGGCGTGACCTAAGTCTGTGGCGACTTCTTGAAGAGGGCGACCGCGAGCGCCGCTCCGCTGATCAGCAATGGGAGCACCATGAAGATGAGCCCCGTGGACACGCACTGCGCGGCCTCAAAAGTGCCCTCCTGGCGAATGGCCGCCTTTTGCGACGGATCGATCGCCTCTCCTTGGAGCGCCTTCTCCATCTGGCTCAATCCCCACGTTCTCCCAAGCAGCCCGATCGTGCCGACCGAGATCGAGAGCATGAGCGCGACGATTCCGATTCCGATGCCTGGCGCTTTTGACTTAACCACAAAGGACACCACGAGCCCGCTCACCGCTGCGATGAACGCGATCATCGCGACGAAAATCGCGAGCCAAGCCGGACTACCGCAGTCTCGAATCATATTCATTATAGAGCCCTCACGAGCAAGCGCGCGCGGCCGTAGGCGGCGGCGTCCGCGTTGGTGCCGCAGTCGCCAGAGGTCGAGCTGTTCCTGACTTCGACGCTGACCGTGTGACTGCCTGCGGCCAAGTCTTGTCCCCACAAGAGTGGAGTCGCTGTCCACCATGTGTTGGACCCATCTCCCACGTTGATGGCCAATCCGTGATTGGGATCTCCCATCGGCATTCCGTCCACTACGAATCGCCACGCGCAGTGTCCGGAGCCGCTGACTGTGCGTTGGGTTGCCGCCATCTCGAACTGCACGTGATTGGTGATTGGCAAGTTGAACATCGCCGTCAACCCGCCAATCGCAGTCCAAGAGCTGTTCGAGCCGAGCACGTCGGACCCACCAGACGACTCGACGCTCTGAGCGGGGCCCATCTGAGGACCCGCGTTCGCGAAGAGATGGAAGCGCGCGTAGGCCTGGTTTCCCGCGCCAGCGTTGCAGTTGCCGCCTTGATTGCTGCTGTTGCTCATCTGCGCGGAGATCGTGTGTGCGCCGACGGTCATGTCTTGGCCCATCCGAATCGCGACAGGCGCCCACCATCCTCCGTTGTCGTCTCCGACCGAGACCGCCTGTCCGTGCGACGGATCGCCCAAAGGCAACCCGTCGATCATGAGACGATACGCGCAGTGGCTCACCGCGCCGCTCTGCGCGAGCTCGCTTCCAGACAATGACATTTGAACGTGGCTCGGCGAGGTGATGCTGATGGGCGCGGACACACCAGGGATGTCGACCCAAGCGCTCGGGCCAGGTTTGGCGCCGGTCTCGCCGGTGGACTCGACGAACCATGCGTGCTGCGTGTCGTGCGCGGAGGCCGCGAGTCGCGAGTGGTCGTACGCGGTGCCACCATCGCCATCCAAGTAGCAGAGCCCCATCCCGCCGCCGTTGGTCATCTGCACGCTGATCTTGTGCGCGCCCGGCGAGAGGACTGTCGCGATCTCCACGTTGAACGACTCATGCCAACGCGTCGCTCCGCGGAGCACCATGATGGCGTTGCCCCAGCTCGGATCTCCCGTCGGCTGGCCGTCGATCACGAACCGCTGCCCGACGTGGCACAAGCCATTACCGCCTCCGCCGAAGCGCAGCGTGCCTGTCCAACGCAAGTAGACGAGGCTCGGCGTATACAGATTAGGATTGAGGACTAGACCCGCGCCGTCGACCCAAGTGTTGTTGGGCGGGATGGACACGTTGCTCCCCGTCGACTCGACCGTCCACGCGTGAGGTCCGCACTTGGCAGCGACGCAAGAGCCAGCTTTGCAATCGGTGGTCACCGCGCACCCGAGACCGTCACCGCAAGCGGGGCAAGTGCCGCCTCCACAGTCGATGTCGGACTCGTCGCCATTGCGGACGCCGTCGGAGCAGGAGGGCGCGCGCGAGTCGGCGACGTCCAATGGCGAGGCGTCCACGATCGAAGTGTCGCGACCTGCTTCCACGACCTCGGCGGCATCGGGGCCGTCGAAGGAGGGTGGTCCAGATGAGGCGCAGCTCAGCAAGAGCAAGCCCAAAAAGCGCAAAACCCGCATTGTTGGAGCATATCGCGCCTTGACTTGGAGGGGGCAGAGAGTCTAACTAACCCTCACGTAAAGGTTAGACATGTCTCGCGTCCGCCTCCCCCTGTTGTCCGTGCCCCAACCGCCGCTTGCGGAGGATCGTAAGCATGCTGACAATCTGGGTCTGGCAGAGCCGGCAGAGCTGCTGCAGGTAGGGGATTTGGCGAAGGAAACGGGCAAGACCGTCCGCGCGATTCACCTCTACGAAGAGCTCGATTTGTTGCGCCCCCGCGCTCGCAGCAAAGGGCGCTATCGCCTCTACGGCCCCGACGCGCTCGTACGCATCCGGTGGATTGGCAAGCTCCAAGACATGGGCTTCAGTCTCACGGACATCCAGACCGTCGTCCGCGACTGGGAGGAGTCAGGCTCCGCTCCCAGCGCGATGACCAAGATGCGTGAGGTCTACACGAAGAAGCTGGAAGAGACGAGAGCGCTGCGCCGCCGGCTTCAGCGCCTCGAGCACGAGCTCCAAGCGAGCTTGGACTACCTCGACACCTGCGACGTCTGCGAGCCGGATCGCATCTTGAGCGCCTGCAAGGCGTGTGATCACCACGAGTGCGATCACACAGTGCCCGAGCTCGTCGCCGGATTTCGCGCCAACCCGTCACCCTCCTGAGAACCAGAGACCGAGAAGACAATGTCCGTCAAGCTCCCCATCTTCATGGATTACCACTCGACCACTCCCGTCGACCCACGGGTACTGGCCGAGATGCTGCCCTATTTCACCGAGAAATTCGGCAACGCGGCGAGCCGCAGTCACTCGTTCGGCTGGGTCGCTGAAGAGGCGGTCGAGTACGCGCGCGAGCGCATCGCCAAGTTCATCGGAGCGCAGAGTGAAAAAGAGATCGTCTTCACGTCCGGAGCGACCGAGAGCGACAACCTCGCGTTGAAGGGCGTGGCCGAGTTCTACAAGGACAAAGGCAATCACATCATCACGTGCGTGACCGAGCACAAGGCCATCTTGGACACGTGCAAGCGCCTCGAAAAAGAGGGATTCACCGTCACCTACTTGCCAGTCGACAAACAGGGTTTGGTCTCCGCAGAGCAGGTGCGACAAGCCATTACGGACAAGACCATCTTGGTCTCTCTCATGTTGGCCAACAACGAAGTAGGATCGGTGCACCCGCTCGAAGAGATCGGCAAGGTCACGCGTGAGAAGGGCGTCTTGCTGCACTCGGACGCCGTTCAAGGCGTCGGCAAGGTCGAGTTCGACGTGCAGAAGATGAACGTCGATCTGGCTTCAATCACGGCGCACAAGATGTACGGCCCCAAAGGCGTCGGCGCGCTCTACGTGCGTCGCAGCAAGCCGCGCGTGCGCATCGTCGCGCAGATGGACGGCGGCGGCCACGAGCGCGGAAATCGCTCTGGAACCCTCAATGTCCCGTCGATCGTGGGCTTCGGCAAGGCCGCAGAGATCATGATGCAAGAGGGCAGAGAAGAGAGCCAAAAGCTCTTCGGTCTCAGAGAGCGCCTGCGTACGCGCATCATGGACAAGCTGGAAGAGGTCTACATCAACGGGTCGATGGAGCGCCGACTACCTGGCAATCTCAACTTGAGCTTCACGTGCGTCGAGGGTGAGGCGATGATGATGGCGATCAAGGACGTCGCGGTCAGCTCCGGCTCCGCGTGCACCTCCGCGAGCCTCGAGCCTTCTTATGTATTGAGGGCGCTCGGTGTCGGAGACGAGCTCGCGCACTCGTCGATTCGCTTCGGCCTCGGCCGCTTCACCACACAAGACGAAGTGGATTACGTCGCCGATCTCGTCATCGCGAAGGTCAATCACCTCCGCGACATGTCTCCCCTCTGGGAAATGCACAAAGAGGGAATCGATCTCAAAACCGTCCAATGGACTGCGCACTAAGGATTGGAAACTAGTCATGGCCTACAGCGATAAAGTGGTCGAGCACGCGGAGAACCCGCGCAACGTCGGCACTCTGGACAAGAACGACCCGAACGTCGGCACTGGCCTCGTGGGAGCGCCCGCGTGCGGTGACGTGATGCGCCTCCAGATCAAGGTCGGCGAGGATGGCGTCATCGAAGACGCAAAATTCAAGACCTTCGGCTGCGGCTCGGCCATCGCCTCTTCCTCACTCGCGACCGAGTGGCTCAAGGGCAAGAGCCTGGAGGAAGCGTCGCAGATCAAGAACGTCCAGATCGTCGAAGAGCTGAATCTGCCGCCCGTGAAGATCCACTGCTCTGTGTTGGCCGAAGACGCCATCAAGAGCGCGATAGAGGATTATCGCAAGAAGCGCGCAGCCAAACCGAAGGCCTGAGTCATGACCACCAGCACGACCCCGACGAGGAACGACCTACCGGCAGCGAAGCCAGGCGTCGTCGTCACACCCAAGGCCGTAGAGGCCATCAAGAAGCAAATTCAGAAGCGCGCTACTAGTGTGGGGGGGCCCAACACGTCATTGCGATTGGGCATCAAGGGGGGCGGC
>JANYHY010000701.1 GCA_025362165.1 Myxococcales bacterium
ACTTCATATCCTGCAGGCCGGCCCGCGATCGGCGCGTCCACGACCAACACGCTGAGCTTCTCGCTCTCGCGCACGCCACCGCGCGGAGAGAGCGATAGGCTCATCGCGCCGATCTCCAAATCCCCTGTTTTCAGGGCGAACAGCGCGATCCGCCTCAGCACGCGAACGCCGTAGGTCCGACCCGCTACGGACGCGTAGCCCGCGTCCTCGCTCGTTGCGTCGTCCTTCATCAGCGACTTGCGCACGAAGTCATTGCTCGTCGCTTCGTGCGGATCGGTGAAGTCTGGCTCGCGCGCTTGCGTGTCGACATACAAGTAGATCGTCAGCGTCACTTGCTCGCCGACGACCGCGCGGCTCTTGTCGACGGCCGCGTGCAAGAACGCCGTCTGTCCGCGCGGCGCCGCCATGCCGAGCTTGGGATCGACGAGCAGCTGCGGAGTGTTGTCTTGCTGCCCGAAAGGATCCTGTTGGCCGAAGAAGCCGAACGGGTCGAACGGGTTGAACGCTTGCGGCTGATGCTGCGGCAGCGTCCCGGAGGCGACGACGTTGATCGTCGCGCTGGGCCCGTTCGTGCGCGTGCCGTCCACCTTCACGCTGGGGGTGACCGTGAATTTACCCACGCCAGTCGTGTGCACCGTGAAGGTGACGATGAGCGCGCGATGCGCCGACATCACTCCATTGACGATGCTGATCTGCTGCTGCGGCGTCGCGTTCGTCCCTGTGACTCGCAGACCGGAGGGCACGGCGAGCAGCGGGTCCGTCGGCAGGTCGCTCGTCGAGCTCGCTTGGAGCGTGACCTCGATGTCATCGCCAGCCTCGACCGCGCCGTCGACCGACGTGTGCATCTCGATCGCCCACGCATGCGCGCTCGTGAGCGTGATCAACATCGCCGCGAAGAGAGCGAAGATCACCCTCATTTATCGGCCATTCCGCGCACGGTGCGGCGCTTGGCCTGACGCTTGGCCGCCTCCTCTTGCACCGTGGGGGCGCGCTCGAGCTGATCGAGCATGCGTTCGTCTTGGCTCCTGCTCGGTGGCGGCGGAGGTCCCGCGTCCTGGCTCTGCGGAGGAGGTCCGCCGTCGGGCCCAGCGTCGGGCGAGTTGTTACCGCCGCCGTCACCGCCGCTGTCACCACCGTTGTTGCCGGAGTCGCCGCCGCCGTCGCCCCCTCCTCCATCGCCGCCACCATCACCGCCGCCATCGCTGCCACCATCACCGCCGCCGTCTTGTCCTGCGTCCTTGCGATCCTCGATGCGGCGCATGGCGATCGCGCGGTTCCATGCGGCGTCGCGGCCCACGACGTCACCAGCGTCGCGCATGCCTGGCGCGAGCGTGAGCGCTTTGTCGTACGCGGCGACGGCCTCCTCGTAGGCGCCCGCGAGAAAGTGCAGGTTGCCCTCGAGGTAACGCGCGCGCGCTCGCAGATCGTAAGGCGTCTTGTCGTTGTCCGCGATCGCTTGCACCACACGCAGCGCGCAGTCGATTTGCGCGCCGCGATCGGCGAGCTGCTGCTGGCTGAGCCCAGCGTCAATTTCCTCGTCCCCGAAGCGACCACCGAAGCTCTCGCCGACTTGAAAGAGCGCGAGCCCGAGATCGAACGAGCCGCGGTTCTTGTCCTTCACGGAGTCGGGCGTGCCGATGTTGCCCTCCTTGCACTCGCCAGTGGTGAGGTACCGCTCGAGGACGTTGCTCGCCGCGAGCGCGTCACCGCCGTCAAGCAATGCGATGGCCTCTTTCACTTGCGGAGCGTCGCGCTCGAACGGGTGAGACGGATCCCAACCGCACGCCGCGATCACCACAGTCGCGGACACCACACAGGATGCGATCCGAAATTGTCGTCGCCTACGGCGAACGCCAGCAACTATGTGGATTGGCTTCGCCAGCCGCAATTGCCTATGAAACACGGCGTCTCCGCGTCATCCACGGCGTCTCGAACACGAGCGCCTCGAAGATCAAAAAGAGGATGGCCAGCAAGAGCGGAAACCAAAAGACGTCGTTGTAGACATACTTGACACGCTCACTCAGCTCCTCGCGCATCATCTTCGAGAGCTTCGCGCTGACCGTGTCGATGCCGGTCTCGCCGTGCTCGGAGCGCACGATGATGCCGCCGGTCGTCTGAGCGATCGAGGCGAGCTGCTTCTCGCCGTCCGCCGAGAGCTCGGTCGTGAGCGGCTTGCCGTCGTCGCCTTTGCGTAGACCGATCACCCGTCCGTCAGGGCCGACGTCAGGGATCACCTCGGGGGCGCGCCCGCCGATCTGCAC